>JAKOOD010000078.1 GCA_022701635.1 Burkholderiaceae bacterium
ATAGTTGCCGGACGCCTTGTGCGGCGATTCGGCGCTCAATTCCGGATGCGCCATGAAGCCGAAGGCCCCCAGGCGGTAATTCACGGTGACGGCGACGATACCCTGGCGCGCCATGGCGGCGCCGTCGTAGCGCGGCTCCGAGCCATCGCCTCCCTGCAGGCCGCCGCCATAGAAGTAGACCAGCACCGGCAGGCCGTCATTGGCGCGCGCGGCCGGGGTCCAGACGTTCAGGTACAGGCAATCCTCGCTCATGCCGTTGGAACGGAACACCATGTCCGAGAACAGCGGCAGCTGCATGCAGCGCGGTCCGAAGGCCACGGCCTGGCGCACGCCGCTCCAGGCCGTGGCCGGCTGCGGCGCCTGCCAGCGCAGCGCGCCGACCGGGGCCTGGGCGTAGGGAACGCCCTTGAACGCCTTCACCCCGGCTTCCTGGATGCCCTGCAAGGTGCCCGCGGCGGTGCCGGCGCTCGGGTTGGCGGCGCCGAGGCCGTCCGGCGCAGCACCCGATCCTGTACCGGTGGCGGCGCAGCCGGCCAGGGCCAGCGGCAGCAAGGTGGCGAGGAGCGTGGGGGTGAATGCTTGTCTCATGGGCTTCCTTATCGATTGTTATGTGGTCCGGGTCAGCGAACTGGACGGTGCCACATGATGTCGCACGCGCCGTGCCGAATCAAGCACGTGATTGTTTCACTGAGGACGATTTTCCGGAGTGCATGCTCGCCTACAATGATTCTCACCGTTCAGCAAGTCCGGCGACGGCACCAACTTGCAAAAAAGATACAGGCCGACCAGAACGCTTATAGCATATTCGCAATATTTCCGATAAGCTCGATGAAATCGATACCATGCCGGCGGGCAGCAGTAGCCCTGCATGTCTTGAGCACAGATTCAACATCGACATAACAAGCAAAGGGGCAAGCCCGCACCCTGGCGCACAGAGACAACCAGCCCCATGACTTCATTCTCCACCCTCGATACCTTCGTTTTCCTGGTCTACTTCGTGGTCGTCGCCGGCTACGGCCTGTGGGTCTACCGCCGCAAAAAATCCACCTCCGGCCGCGAATCGCACGATTACTTCCTGGCCGAAGGCTCGCTCACCTGGTGGGCCATCGGCGCCTCCCTGATCGCTTCCAACATCTCGGCCGAACAATTTATCGGCATGAGCGGCTCTGGCTACCGCATCGGCATGGCGATCGCCGTGTACGAGCTGATGGCGGCCGCCACCCTGGTCATCGTCGCCGTGTTCTTCATGCCGGTGTACCTGAAGAACCACATCTACACGATGCCGCAGTTCCTCGAGCAGCGCTACGGCAAGGCGGTGGCCACCACCATGGCCCTGTTCTGGCTCGGCCTGTACGTGGTGGTCAACCTGACGTCGATCCTGTACCTGGGCGCGATCGCGATCGCCTCCATCGCCGGCCTCAACCTGTTCGCCTGCATGATCTTCCTGGCGGCGTTTGCGGTGGTGATCACCCTGGGCGGCATGAAGGTGATCGGCTACACCGACGTGATCCAGGTGTTCTGCCTGATCGTCGGCGGCCTGGTCACCACCGTCCTCGCGCTGGAACTGGTCGCCACCATCAGCGGCGGCAAGGGTGTGCTGCACGGCGCCACCAGCCTGTTCCACAGCGCCCGCGATCACTTCGACATGGTGCTGGCACGCGGCAATCCGAACTACATGGACCTGCCCGGCCTGTCGACCCTGATCGGCGGCATGTGGATCGTCAACCTGAACTACTGGGGCTGCAACCAGTACATCACCCAGCGTGCCCTCGGTGCCAGCCTGCCGACCGCACGCAAGGGCCTGCTGTTCGCGGCCTTCCTGAAGCTGCTGATGCCGGTCATCATCGTGCTGCCGGGCATCGCGGCCTTCGCACTCGACAAGTCCGGCGCGCTGGGCGACGCCATGCGCGTCGGCGGCGAACTGAATCCGGACCGCGCCTACCCTACCCTGCTGGCGCTGCTGCCGGCCGGCCTGAAAGGCGTCGCCTTCGCCGCCCTGACCGCCGCCGTGGTCGCTTCGCTGGCCGGCAAGGCCAACTCGATCGCCACCATCTTCACGCTCGACATCTACAAGAAGCGCTTCCACCCGGACGCCAGCGAAAAGAAAATGGTCTGGATCGGCCGCGTCACCGTGGTCGTCGCCATGGCCCTGGCCGTGATCATCGCGCCGATGATGGGCATCGACAAGAAAGGCGGCTTCCAGTACATCCAGGAATACACCGGTTTCGTCTCGCCCGGCATCCTGGCCATGTTCCTGCTCGGCTTCTTCTGGAAGCGCACGACGGCCGCCGCGGCGATGTTCGCGACCATCGGCGGCCTGGTGTTCTCGATCGTCCTGAAGTTCCTGCCTGAAATGATGGACCTGCGCTTCCTGGCGCCGATCGGCTTCGCCGTCGACAACGGCAGCGGCGTCTACGAGATCCCGTTCCTGGACCGCATGCTGATCGTGTTCGCCCTGGTGGTGGCCGGCATGGCCCTGATCAGCACCATGGGCCGCAAGGACGGCAGCGCCAAGCGCATGATCATCGACCGCTCGCTGTTCCGCGTCGACGGCGGCTTCGCGCTGGGTTCGGCCGTGATCTGCGTGATGCTGGCCGCGATCTATGGGGCTTGGTGGTAAGCGGTTCCGCCGCTCGCGAAAAGCAGCCTGCGGGCTGCTTTTTTCATGCTCGCGCTATCTCTCGCTCTTAGTCGCTTATCTCGCGACGAATGGTAGAGGGTGCTCGTCCGAGTAACTGTGCGATTCGACGAATCGGATGACCAACCGCCAGCGAGCGCGATATCTATTTGCGCTCAGCTAGTGTCAAAGCTGATCGTGACCGCTGCCTTTGTATCACAGCGCCGGTTCACCGCTGACAAATTCATATGGCAATACCAATCTATTTGACAGTGATTGCAAATGGATCGTTAGTGGAATCGCCGCTCCAGACATATTCTGCGAATCTAGCTGTCTGCTGAGCGATCTCCTTTCCGTAGATTTGCTCTACCAAGGCAAGTGCCATGTCCGTACCTGCGGATACGCCAGAAGATGTCACATACTTTCCATCAAAAACCCATCTTGCACGTGGTTGCCACTTGACTAATTTTGAATGATTGGTCACCCAAGTCCAAGCATTCTTATTTGTCGTCGCTTTGTGATCATCAAGTATGCCGGCTTTAGCGAGTAATGCGGCTCCAGTGCATACAGATGTCGTCCATTCGGTGGCGCGGTTTTGATGGCGTAAAAAGTCCAACATTGTAGAGTTGTTTACTTGTTCTCTGGTTCCTGCGCCTCCGGGAACCATCAGAATCTCAAACTGAGGCGCGTTATCGAATGAGTAACGACACCCAGTTTCTAGACCCTGCGAAGACCTCGCGACGTTACCATTCTGACAGACGGTAACAACTTCATAGTCTTTAAGCCGCCCCCACATTTGCACTGGACCGAAAACATCGAGGGTCTCGAAACCATCGAATAGAACGATCCCGATTTTTTTATGTTTGGGGTCTTTTTCAATCTTGCCTGCGGTTGAGACACGCGCGAATGTCTGTAGTGGTACCAGTGTCAAGCCAGCAGCTGCGGACGCAAACGCAATCATATTACGACGGGTGAAGCAATTGTTTTTCATATTTTTCCCGAAAAAGAATAAAGATTTACATGAATTCTTTTGAATTCATTAGCGCTGGGTGCCTTGTTATTTTGATTAGAACCGATACGAGAGAGTCAAGCTCGCATTGCGTTCTTCTGACGGGGTGATCCATTGGGTAACATGCAAATGACTGGACACGAAATAACGTTGGTCTAATGCGTTGCGCAAAGCCAGCTGGACCTCTACCGTACCCAGGCTCGGCATCGTCTGTAGCCAAGTTTGTGTGAAATCGAGCCGCGCATATCCGGGTAAGACACTTTTGTTGGCCTGGTCAGCATAACGCGCGCCTTGGGCATATAAGCCAGCGCTTGTCTTCCAATGCTTGCCCCAATGGTATTGTCCCCATAAAGAAAGAGTTTGGTGCGCCACGTTCGGTACCCGATTGCCGCCGTAGGTGGAGTTACTCAGGTAGTATGCATTGACGTAAGCGTATGCCAGCGAAATATCGACATTGCTTGCAAACTTGCCGTGGATTGCCGTCTCAATGCCATTCGAACGTGCACTGCCATCTACAGCAAAGTCAAAGATGTTGGCCGGCGTACTTTGATCTGACGAAATCATATTCGTCTGGCGCAGTTGATATATCGACACATCGCTGTTGAGTGCACTGTTGCACCAAGATGATTTCCACCCTGCTTCAGCCTGCGTTGCCTTGCGCGATGGCAGTGACTGGTTGGATGAGGAGGCGACTTGGTTCGGTGACAGACCTGTGGCTAGGTTGCCGTAAATCACACTGTCAGGCCGAAGACGATAGAGCAGACCAAGCTTGGGTGACCAGTTTTCCTCGTAGACTTGACGGACGCCCGTTACACCGTATGAAAAGTGCTGGTTGGTATAGCGTGCCCCAACGACGAGTGACCACACTCCCACATCGACTCGATCTTGCAACGATGCTGCACGCGCGGTCAGATCTTCAACTGTTAGCGAACTCGCCAATATGGCATTGGTCGCAGGGACGATGACTCGACCGAAGATCGGTGCAAAAATGTTGATAGGCGGACTAGTCGCTGCCGGCAGACTCAGCGTTGGTTGGTTCAGCGTTTCGCTGAGATAGTCGAATCCCACGAACATTTGGTGAGTCAGGCGGCCAATCTCTCGAACATTGCTTAGTGACAAAGCGCCCGAGATGATACGACGCGCTGTGTTCGGCTCCCATGAGGAAACTCTTGCATACGTTCCTGGCGGCTGACCCGTTAGAGAAGCGCCGTTTAAGATGTTTTTGATCGACGTCGCGTGCGCCTCCAGATGGGTCAGGTCGGCTTGAATGCGCGTGTCGGTTGCAAGGCCGACGTCGCCATGCAGGTCTACTAGACGATTATTGGTAGTGGAATCTCCGAACGGTTCAGAGAACTGGCGGTCGATTGGAATCGAAGCAGGACGGCGACCGATCGCGGGAATACCGTAATCGGGCTGATACACTTGGTTAGTGGCCTCGAAATCTGCTCTCAGGTGATACTGTTCTCCGCCATCCTTTACAAGGCCCAATTTCACGCCGTCAAGTTGGTCTTTTACGTGGCGCCATTCACTGGCGCGGGAGCGTGTGGCAATAAGGCGCGCAGCTACGCCGTGGTCAACCGACAGCGACCGGTTGAGGTCGACCGTAAGCTCCTGCGCGGCATGGTCGCCAACTGACACCAGCACCGAACTCTTGTTGCTCATGACTGGCTGGCGAGTGACAATGTCGACGGTGCCGCCTGGCTCGCTGCGTACGCCGATTGCTGCTCCAGGCCCGCGTAGTACGTCGACGCTCTCGACAAAACCAGGCACATAGGGATAGTTGGACAGACGCACACCGTCACGCAGTACGCGGTTGGATCCTGTGCCACTGTCCGGCACCGCGCCGCGCAGGCTGAAAAATTGGGTATGCGAACCGTTGAAGCCGGAATCCGCCTGCGCACCTGGTACATTGCGTAGGGCATCTTGTAGTGTTATGCCCGCTTGGTCGTACACCAGTTGACTGCTTACGCTACTAATCGAAAATGGCGTGTCAAGTGAAGTACCCGATCCACCAGTAGCAAGGCTGACTGCGTGATCATCTTGCTGTATCCGACCGCTGACGATCACGGTGGCAACCTGTTCCAGCGCCAGGTCAGCCCCATCAATTGATCGATCTGGCCCCGCCCACGTCTGTCCAGTCGCCAGAATCGACATCCCCAGCAAGATAAAGCGCCCAGTGCCAGGGCAGATCCGGTATGACGTAGCATCGTGTCTTTTGACGCGTCCCGTCAATTTTGGATTCACGTAGGGCTCAGCGCGCATGCTCGCCTTCCTTTGGCGGCATGCCTGCCGTCAGGCCGCGCGCAAGTGCCTCGACCTTGATCGTCTCAAGGCGACCGTCTTGACGCTCAATCACCAGCGAGAGCGGTATCTTCTCTCCTTCCTTCACTTGGCGCTTCAACTCGATCAGCATAATGTGATAGCCGCCAGGACTGAGCTCAACACTCTTGCCTGCAGGAAGCGGTAGGTAGGGAATCTGACGCATGCGCATGACATCGTGATCCATCGCCATCTCATGCACTTCAACTACGCGCGCGACGGGCGAATTCGCCCTGACCAATTTACTGTCCGTCCGGCTTTGCACATGCATGAATGCCCCAGTTGCATGTTGGGCCGGTACCGTGGCACGTACCCAAGCGTCACTGACAACCACCTGGGCATGGACGGCGCAGCCTATCCAAACTGAGAAAAAAATCAAAGAGCGTATAAAAAATTGCATTCGAACCTCCTGTTCGTGGCCGATATCAGATGGGGTGAAGTAACTTGCGTACATCGTCGGCGTATTTCGGCGCACTCAGCTTGTGTGAGAGCGCGAGCCGAAGGTGGCCTTGCGGGTCGAATAGATAGCTGATGGCTGAATGGTCCATGGTGTAAGAACTTCCTGTCGGAACCCTCTGGTAAAAAATCTTGAAATCCTTTGCGGTGGTGGCTAAGCGCTTTGCGTCACCACGCAGTGCAATGAATGTCGGATCGAAGGCTGCTAAATATTCCTTGAGTACCGCTGGAGTGTCTCGCTCGGGATCCACGGTGACAAACAAGACTTGCAGCCGGTTACCGTCCGCACCAAGCAGCCGCTTGACCTCGACCGCGCGCGCGAGCGCCGTCGGACACACGTCGGGACATTGGGTAAAACCGAAGAACACCATGACTGCCTTACCCTTGAAGTCGCCAATTGACCGTTGCTGACCGCGAATATCAGGAAGGTGGATATCGTTGGCCAAGGAACTTCCCGTTACGTCGATCCCATTAAAGACTTGGGCCTGTCGTTGTTGCTGTTTGCAGCCACTCAAATTGAACGCTAGAGCCGCAACGGTAACCACCAGTAGCGTCCAGCGCGATATAGAAATAGTCATGAAAATCTGCCTTTAAATAAAATTCGTTGTGCGATGCAATCGCACGGATGTCCAGGCGAGCCGGAACCGCCGACGGGCGATCGGTAGGTTGCCTACAGATGTGCAGGCAGCAGGCCAGGACGAATTCAAGCATCGTATGCGCTAGCGGACATGCTGAATCGATGGACGCCAAAGGGCGTCTCGAATCTCAGCACGATCTGTTAGACGTATCTATACGAGGCAATCAAAGCGAAACATGGGCGGGGCCGCCCTAAAGGTCAGCTTGAGAAAGGTGGTCCGCGAGGGACGTGTACGGTCCAGGCGAAAAGAGGCGTGGTCGACTGATAAAACAGTGGCGGCCGCATGCCGGCTTGTGGCTGCAAGGGAAGAATGAAGGCCACTATCGGCAGCAGGGGGATATTGGCGTGGAAGACACAATACGCGCAGTGCTTAGACATGCACCCAGAAGACGGCGCGTCTCGTTTACCCAAACCTTCTTTGACAACGACGATCGTCTTCATCCCCCCCGCTGTGCAAATCTGAATCTCCTCACTACCAGACGGCGATGCCGATGCCGTAGCTTGCGCCATGGGCGGCGCGAGAACACCGAACAGGACACTCAGCATGGCTATCCAGGCAATGGCCAGGCGCTTTATGAGGAATTTTTGCATGTCGAGAGTGTATCCTTGAAATTATCCGGTCGCATGCGACAAATTGACCTACCCTCAGATCGCTGCAGGATGTATATCCCGCAACCACAGAGGCAGACGTGACGACTCGATGGCAAGCAGAAATCTAGCCTGCTTTTTATTTAGCTATGGATGACGGGAAAAAGTCATTTCGGATAAGCCGTTTTGGGCGGATCTTCGGTTTTGCCGATCGAGCGTACACTTCAACAAATAACTTTTGAAATCCTAGGTGCGTTATGGAAAACGTTCGTCATCACAATGATGCGGAGTTGCTTTAGCGCTACACGAGTTTTACAATTTGTTTCCTACATCACAAGCAAGTTTCCACTGCATGTGATCGCCTTTTTACTGATGGTCGTTCATTAACACGGGCGCGCGGAAGAAAGTCCATCAAGTCCTTCCAATGTAAAAGACCATAATTTTCGCTTTATCAGAACACGGCAGATACCCTCCACTTCTTTGGTAGCGGTTCGCCTTAGACCTGCTTCGAAGATTGATCAGGTCAATAGTCAATTCCTAGAAAAAATGCTTCAGCAAGAATAAAGCCAGCATCTACCAAGATTAATTGAGCCGGGCAAAGTAAAATGGGACTTTATCCGCATAGGCGCACTGCCGCCGGTGCCGGTTCGCTCCGCGCCGCTAGCCAGCGCGTCGCAGCTTGCAGCGGTGTAAGCCCTTCGACCTGTATCGCATGCTCCAAGTCCGTCACTACCGCATTCCCCAAATGCAGCATGCGCAGCTCGGCCAGCGCGCTCGGCGCGATCGCGGGCAGCACGACCTTGCGGGCTACTAACGTCGCCTGGTCGGTGCCGCCAAGGAGTCCTTTTGGCTCCTCCAGCGCGCGGATAGGATAGTCGTGATGTAGGTATTGCGGATGCCATAAGGGAATCACCAGCCAACGCTTGTTCGCGACAGCGCGCTTGAATTTGGTGAAGCTGGACGCCTCGCTCCCAGGGTAGAAGCGGTATCCGTAGCAATCCAGGCCGTATGCATCGATCATGGCACTGGAGAACCGGCTGATACCTGCACCTGAATTAATGCCGTCGATGAATTTATCTATATTTGCCAGCACCTCCGGCTTTTTGAGATCGTCGACCGACGCAAGCACGTCTCGCGGGACATAGTCCGGAACTCCCCATATACAATAGGGTTCGTACAACACGGCCAGCTTTTCCACCTCGTTTTGCAATGGTGCGAGATACTCGCCGTGGCTGGCTGGAAGCCAAGCCGAAGCGACAACGTCGACCTCGCCCGCCCGCAATCGCTGGAACATCGCTTCGTGAGGCGCGGCCGACAACGCCACCTCGTGACCGTGCCGTTCCAGAATAGCTTGCACTACCGAGGCGCTGGCCGCATGGAAGGACAGATCAATGTAGCCGAGCCGTATCGCAGCACGGGTACCCATCATGGTTTCTCCTTCAACGCGATGCTGTAAAGGGCCACGGGCCATTGCACACGCGATCGGCCGCCGTTGAAGACACCCGCACGGTCCATCTGAGGTACGGGCAACCACAAGCGCCCATTGTTATCGAAAGCGGGCGCATCAACCCAATGCAGGCGCGCATCCCGTAGCACGGTAGAGACTTTTCCATCCGGTGTGCGTTTCATCAGGCTACTGGTATGCAGGTCGGTGTAGTACAGGTTGCCTCGATCGTCGAGCGCCGAGCCGCCGATCGGCGGTATATCGGCCCAAGGTTGGACTGCCGCCGCCAGTGCTTCAGGCGTCACGGCCGGGTTATCAAGCAGTCGAGTCGGCACCTGCGACCAAGGTCCTGTCAAAGGACCGTAATACAGCGTCGTGCCGTCAGGACTGAGTTCGAAAGGGTCAGCGTGGACGGCCAGCGGCTTGCCGTCGCCTCCTCGCACGACAGTTCCATCGACATCGATGACGCGTCCCGGCGTTGCCTTCACCGAGGCATGCCCGTCCAGCACGCGACGCGCCGCGCCGGTAGCCAGGTCAACAACGATCAATCCCGGCCGCCCGGCATCTGTCAGGTAGGCACGCGTGCCGTTGAAGCGGATGTCATCAACGTAGCTACCGGGAAGTGCCACGTCAGGTCCAAATTCGATGGTGCGCATCACATGTCCGTTCGCCAAATCGATCTGCACTGCTTTCGCCCCATGAGGCAATGGATCGCCACCGAACTCGGGCGACCCCGTATCGATCACCCATAAACTACCCTGGCCGTCGAGGTGGATGGCGTTGACATTGATGAAGGTGTTGGCATTGTCGCCACCGGGACGCCAGCCGTTCCAGGATATATCCGGATATGGTGCCGGCTTGCCGTCCCGGCCAATCAAGCCCACAGCTGGGCCGCGCGAACCCGTCCACCTTGGTCCCGCGACGAAGATACGTCCACCATCGATTGCGACGGCGTTCCAGATCATGTGATGGCTGCTCGCCTCCAAACGTAACTCTGGAGCAGCGCCTGCCCCGAGTACGACGCCAAGCAGGCCAGTGGCCAAGACAGAAGCTTTCATCGTGACTGTTCCTTGTTTTAAATGATAGGATCAGCTTAGCCAATTCTGTTTTGAATTAGAATCGACGTCTTTGCATCTTTACTATTCAATTTTGAATGAAACTCGACTGGAACGACTATCGTGCTTTTCTTGCGGTCGCACGACATGGCACGCTGAGCGAAGCAGCGCGTAGCATTGGACTGTCGCAACCGACTATAGGCCGGCGTTTGCAAGCGCTTGAGAAGGCGCTGTCACGAACCCTGTTCCAGCGCACCGCAGACGGATATGTACTCACCGGTGAGGGGCAGGCCGTGCTCACCCACATCGAGCAGATGGAAGAGCAGGCAACGGCCGTCGAGCGCAAGCTTGCGGGCCACGCTGGCCTTGAAGGTCTGGTGCGTATCTCCACTACCGAGTGGTTTGGCGCGCACTTGCTGGCGCCGATATTTGCTGACTTGCGCGTGACCTACCCTGGGTTGGCAATCGAACTCATCACGGAAACCCGGCTGGTGAGCTTGGCGCGGCGCGAAGCCGACTTGGTGTTCCGCTTTCGTGAATTCGAAGACAGCGACGTGATCCAACGGCGTGTACTCACGCTGGACTTCGGGGCCTACGCCAGCAAGACTTATTTGGAACGCTCAGGATCGTTCGCGGATGGCAGCGGCCATGCGCTGATCACGATGGACACGGACTTTGGCGACTTGGCCGACGTCCCATGGATGACGTCGCGTCTACCACGTGCGCAGATAGCGTTTCGCGCCAACAGCCGCGACGTCCAGGCACGCCTGTGCGCGGGCGGTGGCGGCATCGCCGTGCTGCCGCGACGTGTGGGCGATGCGTACGCCGGCCTGGGACTGCTCGATCTGGGCGAAGCGCCGCCGGGCCGCACGGTGTGGGCCGGCTATCACAAGGACATGAAGCACTCGCCGCGCGTACAGACCGTACTTGCCGCGGTATTGCGCATATTGACGCCAGCACTGTTGCCGAGCGAGTCCGACGCGGCCCCATGAACCGGCACCACATCGCGAACATCGCTGCATGATGCGCTACGGCCTGGGACCGCGCTTTCACAGCGCCAGTGGCAAGTCTGGCTACCGAGTAAGCGCGACGGTGTAGCGAACTTTGAAAGCTTACGTCGAGGCCCTCGAGCGGACGAAGTGCCACGAGCTTGAGAACACACAATCAGTCGTTTTTGGCAGGCACGGCACGTCTGTTTTGGGTTGGTAGCGGACTTAGCCCAAGGCCTTCAATCGGCCACAAGCAGCCGTTCGACAATAGCCGCTCACGATGCAAACCAACCTGGCTAGAGTCCTTATTGGAGTCCACGCAGTCCGAATGCCGCCAGCATCTGGCGCTGTCCCTGTGGGGGCAAATGCAAGGCGCGGCTGTCGAGATCTTGCTCGACCCAGCCCTTCTTCAATGCCAGTTGTAGCAGAGCCGCGCCAAGCGCGCCGCCGAGATGGGGGCGGCGTTCGCTCCAGTCCAGGCAAGGACAGGCGAAGCGGCGGCGCAGCTTGCGCATGGCTTGCAGGTCCAGCCCGAGCTGGCAGCACTGCTGTTCGCCGGCCGACGTAAGAACGTACTGGTTGGCGCCGTCCGGCGCCAACCATCCCTGCTCGGCGAAGTGGTCATGAAGCCGGACGGCAACCGTGCCCGCCATGTGGTCGTAGCAAGTACGCGCGTGACGCAGTCGTTGCGGTGTGGTGGGTCTGAACTGCGCGCGCGGCAGTCCCGCCACGACCAGCAGCGCTTCCAGTGCCGCAGCAACGTCGGGGTTGTTGATCTGATAGTAGCGGTGCTTGCCTTGCGCTTGAAGGACGATCAAGTGGTCGTCCTTCAGGCGCGCGAGGTGGGCACTGGCGGTCGAGGCGCTGATTTCCGCAACGACGGAAAGTTCTGTGGCGGTGCGGGCGTTACCGTCGAGCAAGCAGCACAACATACGGGCGCGTGCCGGCTCGGCAATTGCGCCCGCGACGCGGGCGAGGTGATGGTCAGGATGTACATCCATAGTTCGGCGTGGGACGAAATGTAGCTGTCGAATTTTCAGCATACTGCAAGTTCCTCAACTCTGCTGGACTTATGACATGCTGAATCCCATTGCGGCTGTAACGTGCGACGATCCCTACGACTACTACGCATCGCTAGCCAATGCGCCGTGCCTCGTCTGGCACGACAGCATGTGGGTGGCCGCGAGCCCGGCGCTGGTGATGGAAGTGATGGCACATCCGGCTTGCCGTGTGCGTCCCCTGTTCGAGCCTGTGCCATCGGCGATTGCCAATGGTAGCGCCGGCGAGGTGTTCGGCGCGCTTGTACGCATGAACGATGGCGAGCGCCACGCTTTGCCCAAGGCTGCGCTACGACGTTCGCTGGGCCGCGTGACGTTCGACGAGGTTGACGCCACCGCCACTCGCATCGCACGGGAACTGGCGGGTATGGCGCCGATGACGGCAGCGCACCTGTCGCGTTGGATGATGGAAGTTCCGGTGCGTACCGTCGGCAGCCTACTGGGCTTTAACGAGGTGAAGCTGCCTTTGCTGGCTATGTGGATGCAACGTTTTGTGGCGTGCCTGTCTCCTTTGAGTAGCACAGAGCAGGTCGAATCGGCGCATAGTGCAAGCCTTGAACTGCTGGCGGCTTTCCGCATTTTGCTTGGCGCACCGCGCCGGGCCTCTCTGCTGGAGAAGGTAGTGCAGGAAGCGCAGACCGTGGGCTGGAACAGCGATCATGCAATCCTCGCGAATCTCGTGGGCCTGCTATCGCAGACCTATGAGGCTACGGCAGGCCTGATCGGCAACAGCATAGTGGCAATACAACGCGGTGTGCCTTGGCCAAACGATGCTGCATCCTTGGTGCGCGAAGTGGCCAGGTCAGATCCGCCCGTGCAGAACACGCGCCGCTTCGTCGTGGAAGAGGCAAATATCGGTGGCGTGCACGTGAAGAAGGGCCAGGTGATACTTCTATTGCTCGCTGCTGCCAGCCGTGATCCGCGCGCCGGAGGGCTGGTATTCGGCTTCGGCCATGGTGTGCATGCCTGCCCCGGACAGGCACTTGCCGAAGCGATTGCGATCGCTGCTGTGAAAAGCCTGCGGGATGTCCCGCGCATACAGTGGCGTTATCGGCCTTCCGTGAATGCCCGCATTCCAGAATTCTTTGAGGAGATGGCATGATTGCGGTGATCTTTGAAGTCTTGCCTTTCGCCGAGGGTAAGCAGAACTACCTCGACGTCGCTGCTTCGCTACGTCCTCTACTGGAGCAAGTGGATGGCTTCATCTCGATCGAGCGTTTCCAGAGCCTGAGCAATCCCGGCAAGCTACTGTCTCTGTCCTTCTTCCGTGACGACGCGGCGGTGGCGCAGTGGCGGCAGTTGGAAGCGCACCGTGCGGCGCAATCGCGAGGCCGCGATGCTCTATTCGAGGACTACCGCCTACGTATCGCAAGTGTGGAGCGCGACTACGGCATGAGCGAGCGCGTTCAGGCGCCTGTCGATAGCCGTGTCCTGCACGGGTAAAACTTGATGTACGAGAAGGAAGCTGGAAGAACCCAGGGTTGGAAGTCCGGCTTGGCGTCCGCGTCGGGTCGGGAGCTGCCTGCGCCGAAGAACCGCGACCGACCAATGTAGACTGCCAACATCAGCCGCTGAGCTGAGCTTGGGCAGAAGGCACCCAGTCGTACTCCATCTGGCGCGCGGTACCGATGGCTATCGCAGCACCTAATACGCGCTGGACCAGATGCAAGCTCATGCAGATACCCGCGGAAATGCCAGCCGAGGTGACCACACGCCCGGTATCGATGAACGGCACCCTCTCCTTGACGTCAAGCTGAGGAAAGCGAGCGCGCAACTCGGCAATGTCCTCCCAGTGGGTGGTAACAGGACGACCATCAAGAATGCCTAGCTTGCCTAGAAGGAAGGCGCCAGTGCAGACGGAGGCGGTCAGTACCGCGCTCTCGCTGACGTGCTTGACCCAGGCCTGTATCGCGTCGCACTGCAGCGGGTGATCCATCACGCCACCCGGCACAATCAAGAGATCCACCTCCGGGGCGTCAATAAAACCGAAGTGCGGCAGGACGTCCATGCCGTGGCGCGCCGTAATCGTTTCCCGGCAGGCGCCGATCAACGACACCTCGAACGGTGACTCGATGCCGAGGTCGCGCCGGTAAACTCGCGCGGCGACCGAGAACACTTCGAAGGGGCCTGCAAAATCGAGCACCTCCGCGCCGGGGAATACCAGAATACCGACATGCAAGCTCTTCAAGCGAGCATAACGGGCCGCGATATCTTCGGATTGTTCGCTCATCCGCCCTCGGTATCCGGGTCGAAGTCGATCACGACGTCACCCATCGGGTACTCGCCAGTCCGCCGCTGCCACTGCTGGCCATCGGTCTGGATGCGATAGCTGTCGAAGAGATAGGGAAGGCCTTCGCTTGCCATGACATCTGCCGTGTCCGTCACCTGGAAGTGCAGGTGCGGCCAGCGCGCATCGCCGGAGTTGCCGATGCGCGCCAGCAGCTGGCCACGCTGCACACGGTCACCGACCTTGACACGCACGCTGCCGGGCTGCAGATGAAAATAGGCGGCGAACTGCCCATTTTCCAACTGGATGACGACCTGGTTGCCGCCAATGGTGTCCAGCGTGACCGGCAATGCCGTCTTGAATCCCGCCTCGGTCTTTGGGACATTATCAGGGAAACCATCCCGGGCATTGACTACCCTGCCGGCCGCAACGGCGAGCACTTTCTGGCCATACGCATAATAGGCGTGCACGTCCCTGGCGTCGCCGGCATAGGCGTTTCCCTCACGATCATATTTCTTCCAGTCGATCGCATAACGTCGCGAGATCCGTGCGGTGCCGTCCACCACCCAAAGACCCATCCGGTGGTGCGAGTTCAAGCTGGGGTTATTGCCGGGAGTCCAATTCGCACCAACGACTGGACGTCCCAGCACTTGAAGCGCCGTCGCATGCGTGCCTATCGTCGGACCAACTGCCACCGCTTTGTCGAGCAGCACGCGATGCCGCAGCCTGGCTGGGACCTGGCTCTTTGCGTCGAAGGCCAGGCAGAGGAAGACGACCGCACCCTGTCCAATGCCCAAATGGCGCACATCGCCTGCGTCATCGCCAATTGTCACTTGGCGCATCCGCGCATTCAATTGTGATTCCTTGAACTCGGCGACTGGCGTACCCGCCGGTCGATCCGCGTCGAGTACCTCGATACCGCGTACAGTCGCGGGTTCGGCGGTGAAGTTCTGTATGTGAAGTTCATACACCAGGTAATTGGTCCCCATGCTGGCCAATACGGTCGGCTCGACCGGCGTGCGCATCTGTATCTGCACCGGCGGAAAGACCGGCTGGGCAGGCACGCTTGTCGATGCCATGGACCTGCTCTCGGTAGCGAGCTCGCATCCACGGGGAAGTTGGGGGTTTGCAGCGCTGGCGCTTGCGCTGATCGCACACGCAAACATGCTGCAGATGAAAACACGGCGTCCGTTGATTGGCATGTGCAGTTGTCCTGTCGAGTGATCAGCGCTTGATTTTAACTGCTCCGCGTTCGACAGGAGTGACACTCGTAGATGAATATCTGCCAAGATGCGCTCCTATTCCGTACCGCAGCCAGTTGGCGTGGCTACTGCGGCTATCGATGTGTGGCTGCTTATGTTTCCGAATTTTCCGCTGCGCGATGCGACCGGACCGATACAGGTTTTTTCCACTGCAAGCGACAAGGCATGCGACGCCGGCCTGCCGCTCCCTCAACGTATTCACCTGCCAGCCGATGGACGGCTGGACGATCCTGCCATGCTGGACTGGGTACGGAAAGCATTCAACGAAGCAACGCGCTGCTGTTGCGTCCGTACAGGAAGTTTCGTGTTCGCCCGCGCAGGCTTGCTTGAGGGCCGTCGTGCTTTGACGCATTGAGCCGACATCCCAGCACTGCCGAGCGAGCATCCGCGGTTGGCGGTGCTGGACGACGCATTGCATGTCCCGGACGGCAAGCGCTATACCTCGGCTGGCATTAGCGCTGGCATGGACCGGGCTCTCAGCCTAGTCAAAGAGGATCTGGGACGCGAGGTGGCATTGGCCGTTGCCAAGTGCATGGTGCTTTTATTGAAGCGACCGGGTGGCCACGCCGCACATGCTTGTGACATCACCCTTTACTTCCGCCGCGCGCCTAGCTGGATCGTGCCAAAGCCGGTCAGTCTTTATTGACGACATGGAACTTCAGCGTGACGTCATTGGCGACAATCGACGTGTCGCTCCACTCTCCCTGTCCAATACCGAAGTCGAGACGCTTGAACGTCAGACTGCCGTCGAACACCTGGGCCGCGCCATCCTTGTGAAACTGAAGGGGCAGGACCACCGTCCTGGCCTTGCCGCGGATCGTCAGCGTACCGGTCACGCTGTACGTGCCGTTGGTGCCCGGCTTGATTGCACTGGAGACGAAAGTCGCGCGCGGAAAACCCTTGGCGTCGAACCAGTCCTTGCCGGTCACCTCGTGGTTGTATTCGGCGCTGCCGAGGTCGAAGCTGGCGACGTCGACGTCGATCTGCGCCTTCGACGCCGCCAGGTTGGCCGGGTCGAAATGCACGTTTGCGTTCATCGTCTTGAACTTGGCATCGACCGGCACATTCATCTGCTTGAACGTCACGGTCAGGCTGCTCTTGTGCGCGTCAACGGCCGCATTGGCCGACGTGGACAACAGGCCTGCCGCGAACGACACGCCGGCAAGCAGGGTAAGAATACGAATTTTCGATTGTTGGAACATGTTGGACCTCATGAAGGATTGATTGATTAGCTGCCGAACGGCAGCATGCGCTGCAGCAGACGTTGACGATCGATGAGTTGATGCTTTACCACTGCCAGCAGGTGTCCGGTGACGGCCGCCAGCAAGGCGTAGTTCAGCCAGATATGGAGCACCTTGAGCACTGCGGCGATGGCTGGGTCGGCGCCGATGATTGTGGGCAGCGGCAGCACACCAAGGTAGACGACAGGAACACCCGCAGCGGACGTGTAGAAATAACCGCTGACGGGAATCGCCAGCATCAGCACGTACAGCGCCGCATGGCCGAGATGGGCCGCCGTCACCTCCCAACGATGCATCGTGTCAGGTAATGTGGGAGGCCTGTGCGTCGCGCGCCAGAGCAGGCGCGCAATGGCGAGCACGAGCACGGTCACGCCGATCCATTTATGCCAGGAGAAGTAGCGCAGCTTGGTCGGCGAAAAGCCGTGGATGTCGGTCATGATCCACCCGAGCGCAAAGGCCCAGATCATCAATGCGGCCATCACCCAGTGCAGGGCCATTGCCGTTTTCGTGTACTGCGACGCCTGCGCGCTCGTTGGTGTCGACGAAGGGTTTGTCGGCGCTAGCATCAGTTGTACCGCCCATACATGCCGCCGACGCTGTAGCGGCCAGCGCCCAGCAGCGCTACGACAACGGCGCCGCCCAGATACAGGCCTTGCAATTCGAGCGCCCAGCCACCCGTGTCGGACATGCTGAAGAACTGGCTCGTGTGCACCAGCAGCAGTGCCACGATCATGTTGACGGCCACGACCAGCGCCGCCGGCCGGGTGTAGAGGCCAATCAGGATCAACAGCGGGGCGACGACTTCGCCGATATACACGAGGTAGCCCAGCACCGCGGGCAGGCCGGCCTGCTGCAGCATGCTGGTCACGAAGCCGTTACCGCCGTTGATTTTCGATATGCCGTGAAATAACAGCAGGATGGCAAGGACAGCACGCAGCAGCAATTTGCCTTCGTCGTCGCGGGAGTGCAATGTGGTTGTGATGGTATCGCTCATGGTAGGCCTCGGTTAGTAATGGTGAATCGCCATCTTATTTAGTTTAT
>JAKOOD010000099.1 GCA_022701635.1 Burkholderiaceae bacterium
ACGTCCAGCACCGAGAAGCGCAGGTCGAGGCCGGGCACCTGGACCCGGTCGCCTTCGCCCAGCGGATGCGTCACCGTTTTGATGCCGTCGTTGCGCGGACCGAACACAGGTACCGCGGCCCGTTCGAGCAGGAGCGGAACGCCCCCGGTGTGGTCAGCATGATGATGGGTGAGTAAAATGGCAGTCAGGGTAAGCCCATTCGCCCGCAGCGCCTCGAGGATGGGTTCGCCATCGCCGGGGTCGACCACCGCCGCATGGACGCCATCGTGGATGAGCCAGAGGTAGTTGTCCTTGAACGCAGGCACCGTCAGAACGGCCAGTTTGGTGGGGGTCGGGGTCGGCGATTGGGTCATTTGAGAATGTGGGATCGAACAAGGGGTTGCATGGACGGCGTGGCATCCGAAAAATCCATTATAGCGCTCGACCGCTGGCTGCAATCGCCGGCGGGCGCGTACGTGCGCGCCTGGGAGCAAGCCTGCCTGGACGAGCTGACCGCCGACATTTTCGGCTTCAACGCGGTCCAGATCGGCGTGCCGCAGATCGACGCGCTGGCCGCCAACCGCATGCCGAACAAGTGGCAGGCGGCCACGCGCACGTCGACCGCGGACGAACTGGCCTACGCGGCGGGCGGCAAGCAGATCGCGGTCGCGCTCGACTTCGCGGACCTGCCGTTCGCTTCGCAGAGCCTCGACCTAGTGGTGCTGCCGCACGTACTCGAGTTCGCCGCCGAGCCGCACCAGGTCTTGCGCGAGGTCGAACGGGTGCTGATCCCGGAAGGGCAGGTCATCATCTGCGGCTTCAATCCGGCCAGCATGTGGGGCATCCGCCAGGGCATGGGGCGCCTCACCAGCAGCGATTACCTGCCGACGGCGGGCGAGTTCATCTCTTTGCCACGTCTCAAAGACTGGTTAAAATTGCTGAATCTTGCCCCTTCGCGCAACTATTTCGGCTGCTACGCACCGCCGTTCCGTACCACCCAATGGCTGAACCGCTTCGCCTTCGTCGAAGGGCCGGGGCGGCGCTGGTGGCCCTACCTGGGCGCGGTCTACATCGTGCATGCGATCAAGCGCGTCAAGGGCATGAACATCATCGGCCCGGCCTGGAACAAGAAGCCGGGCAAGGCCCCGGTCGTCGTGCCGGCGACCAACCGCAATGAGCGGCATCAATCATCCGAACAATAAAGGAAGCAACGCAGCATGACCAAAGTTGAGATTTTTACCGACGGCGCCTGCAAGGGAAACCCGGGCACCGGCGGCTGGGGCGCGCTGCTGGTCGCCGATGGCGTCCACGAGAAGGAAATCTTCGGCGGCGAGCCGAACACGACCAACAACCGCATGGAACTGCGTGCGGTGATCGAGGCGCTCGGCGTGCTCAACCGCCCGTGCCAGGTGGTGCTGCACACCGACAGCCAATACGTCCAGAAGGGCATCTCGGAATGGATTCACGGCTGGAAGGCGCGCGGCTGGAAGACGGCCGCCAAGGAGCCGGTCAAGAACGACGACCTGTGGAAGGCGCTCGACGCCGCCCAGCAGCAGCACGCGGTCGAATGGCGCTGGGTGCGCGGCCACAATGGCCATCCGGGCAATGAACGGGCCGATTCGCTGGCCAATATGGGGGCGGCGTCGGTCAAGCGCTGAATGTAGCGGAGCCCGACCCGCGCGGGCCTTCGCTGGTATACTCGGTGCTTCTTTCCACGCTTTAGATTGATCTTCACGCGCATGCGCCAAATCGTTCTCGATACCGAAACCACAGGCTTCAACCCGCGCACCGGCGACCGCATCGTCGAAGTCGGCTGCGTCGAAATCCTGGACCGCAAGCTCACCGGTAACAACTTCCACCGCTACGTCAACCCCGAGCGCGACTCGGACGAGGGCGCACTGGCGGTGCACGGCCTGACCACCGAATTCCTGAGCGACAAGCCGAAATTCCACGAGATCGCGCACGAACTGCGCGCGTTCTGCCAAGGCGCCGAAATCATCATCCATAACGCCCCGTTCGACCTGGGCTTCCTGAACCACGAATTCCAGCGCGCCGGCCTGCCGCCCTTCGTCAACCACTGCAGCGGCGTGATCGACACCCTGGTGAATGCCAAGGAACTGCATCCAGGGAAGCGCAACTCGCTGGACGCGCTGTGCGACCGCTACGGCGTCTCCAACGCGCACCGCAAGCTGCACGGCGCGTTGCTCGACTCGGAACTGCTGGCCGACGTCTACCTCGCCATGACACGCGGGCAGAACATGCTGTCGATGGACGTCGAGGTGGAAGCATCCGGCGGCGCCCAGCTGGTCGATGCCGGTCCGCTGGGCGAGATCATCGTGTTCGCCGCGGCCGACGACGAGCTCGCCGAGCACGACAAAGTGCTGGCTGCGCTCGACAAGGGCGTGAAGGGCGAATGTCTTTGGAGAAAATATTCTCTGCAGGGGTGACAAAACGCAAAACTCCCCCTATAATGCTCGTCATTGCAGCGATGCAAACGCAGCAAAGCAGCAGATAGTAGTAAAGCAGGGCGGTTAGCTCAGGGGTAGAGCACAGCATTCACACTGCTGGGGTCGCAAGTTCGAAACTTGCACCGCCCACCAGAATTCAGTGTTTGGATTCAAAGACTTGGGACGCCATAGCGAGTTGAGCGAAACAACTTGGGGAATTCGAAGAATTTGAAACCAACGATAAAAAGGCCAGCATTCAGCTGGCCTTTTTTCATTCAGCTTGCGTTGCAGGGCTTTTGCTCTGCGCAATCGCTGTGCGGCGACCGACACCAAGCCATCCCACGCTTTCCGACTAAAAATTTGCAACTAA
>JAKOOD010000100.1 GCA_022701635.1 Burkholderiaceae bacterium
CCGACAGCGCGCGCGCGCGCGGCTTGCGCGCCATCATCGCCGGTGCCGGCGGCGCTGCCCACCTGCCGGGCATGGTGGCCGCCAAGACCATCGTGCCGGTGCTCGGCGTGCCGGTGCCGTCGAAATATTTGCGCGGCGAGGATTCGCTGCTGTCGATCGTGCAGATGCCGAAGGGCGTGCCGGTGTCGACCTTCGCCATCGGCGAAGCCGGCGCCGCGAATGCCGCGCTGACCGCCATCGCCATCATCGCCACCGTCGACGATACCCTGGCCGGCAAGCTGGACGCATTCCGTGCCCAGCAGACCGCCGCCGCCAAGGCCATGATTCTTCCTGCCGCATGATGAGTGATCCTGTTTTCCTGCCCACCGCCAACCCGCCGGCCTGGCTGGGCGTGATGGGTGGCGGCCAGCTCGGCCGCATGTTCGCCCAGGCGGCGCAAGCCATGGGTTACCGCGTCGCCGTGTTGGAGCCGTCGGCGGATTGTCCGGCAGGGCAGGTCGCCGAGCGCCTGGTCGAGGCCGGCTATGAAGACGCGGCCGGCCTGGACGCGCTGGCGGCGCAATGCCTGGCCGTCACCACCGAATTCGAAAACGTCCCGGCCGGCAGCTTGTCGCGCCTGGCCGGCAGCGTGTTCGTGGCGCCGAACGCCCACGGCGTGTCGGTGGCCCAGGACCGCATCGCCGAAAAGACCTTCTTTGTCGATTGCGCGCCGACGTCCGGCGTGATGCCGGCGCCGCACAAGGTGATCGCCTCGCTGGAGGACATCGACGCCATCGGCGACGCGCTGCTGCCCGGCATCCTGAAAACCGTGCGCATGGGCTACGACGGCAAGGGCCAGGTGCGGGTGCGCTCGCGCGAAGACGTGCGCGCCGCCTTCGAATCGATGGGGCAGGTGACTTGCCTGCTCGAGAAGATGCTGCCGCTGGCCTATGAAATCTCGGTGCTGACCGCGCGCGGCGCCGACGGCGTCTCGGTCGTGTACCCGATCGCCGAGAACGTGCACCGCGACGGCATCCTGTTCACCACCACCGTGCCGGGTCCGAACGTGGCCGACGACTGCGCGCGCAAGGCGCAGGCGGCGGCGCGCGCCATCGTGGCCGAGCTCGGTTACGTCGGCGTGCTGTGCATCGAGTTCTTCGTGCTGAACGACGGTGCGCTGGTCGTCAACGAGATGGCGCCGCGTCCGCACAACAGCGGCCATTACACGATGGACGCCTGCGTGACGAGCCAGTTCGCACAGCAGGTGCGGGCGATGGCGCGCTTGCCGCTGGGCGATTGTCGCCAGCACTCGCCAGCCGTGATGCTGAATATCCTGGGCGACGTCTGGTTCAACGGCGATACCGACACGCCGCGCCAGCCCGCCTGGGACCAGGTGCTGGCGCTGCCCGGCGCCAACCTGCATCTGTACGGCAAGGACGATCCGCGCCGCGGCCGCAAGATGGGCCACGTGACCTTCGTCGCGCCGACGCTGGGCGAGGCCCAGGCGCAACTGGAGGCGGCCTGCGCCATCCTGGACATTCCGCTGTGACCCGCGCTGTGACCGATATGCACGACCCCGTCATCATGCAAGCCGCGGCCGCGCTCGACGCCGGCCAGCTGGTCGCGTTTCCGACCGAAACCGTGTACGGCCTCGGCGCCGATGCCGAGAACCCGGCCGCGGTCGCATCGATCTACGCGGCCAAGGGCCGGCCCCAGGATCATCCGGTGATCGTGCACGTGGCGCCCGGCGCTTCCCTCGACTACTGGACCACCGATGTGCCGCTAGAGGCACGCCAGTTGGCCGATGCCTTCTGGCCCGGCCCGCTGACCATGATCCTGAAACGCGCGCCGAACATCCCGGATGCGGTGTCCGGCGGCCAGGACACGGTCGGCATCCGCTGCCCGTCGCACCCGGTGGCGATCGCGCTGCTGCAAGCATTTAAAAATGGCAAGGGCGGGGTGGCGGCGCCGTCGGCCAACAAATTCGGCCATGTCAGCCCGACCACGGCCCAGCACGTGCGCGACGAGTTCGGCGACGACCAGCGCCTGGCAGCCGTGCTGGACGGTGGCCAGAGCGAAGTCGGCATCGAATCGACGATCGTCGACCTGTCGCGCCTGGCCACCCACGGTCCGGTGCTGCTGCGTCCCGGTCACATCAGTGCCGAGGCCATCGCCGCCGTGATCGACCGGCTGCCGGCGCGTCCGGACGCCCTCGGGGCAGACCCCTCGGCACCGCGTGCTTCCGGCACCCTCGAATCGCATTACGCGCCGCACACACCGGTGGCGATGCAGGACACCGCCAAGCTGGCCGATACGCTGGCGCGCCTGGCCGGCGCCGGCCGCAAGGTCGCGCTCGTTCATTATTCGGCGTTGCCGGCGGTGCATGCCGCCGTGCACTTGCCGGCCACCCCCGAAGGCTTCGCCCACGCCCTGTATGCGGCACTGCGCGCGATGGACGGCACCGGTGCCGACCTGATCCTGGTCGAAGCACCTCCACAGGAAGGCGCCTGGCTCGGCGTCAACGACCGCCTGCGCCGCGCGGCGCACGGGTCGAGCGGGATCGTGCACGGGCTGATTAACAACACGCCGGCGTTTTAATCCAGAGAAACACTATTCAAAAATCGATGCACGGTGCATGCTTGGCGTACTGCTGAGTATCCACCGTGCAATTTTTTTGCGGCGTTAGAATAGCTTGTCCTTCTTTATCTCGTTAGCTCCCGAACGTCGCCCCTGCGAAGGCAGGGGGCCAAGTTCGTTGGTCCGCCACTAACTTGGGTCCCTGCCTGCGCAGGGACGACAGTAACTCGATGAGCGCGCGTTATCGCTGCCCATCGCTTTTCACCGTTCACCCGAAAAATCCATGCGTTCCTCGACTACCCTGGGCCTCACCCTCGGCCTGGGCATCCTGCTTGCCGCCTGCAGCGGCGGCACCACCACCGGCGGTACCCCCACCGGTGTCCCGAATCCCGATCCGCTGCCCGGCGCCACCCGCGGCAGCCTGGTGGCCCAGGCCGCCGCGGTCCCGGTCTCCGCCGCCGGCAATGCGCTGACCACGCTGTCGCCCGGCGTGCTGGCCGGCTTCCTCGAATCCGAACAGAGCGGTACCCTGGCCGTGGCCGGCCAGCCGCAGTGTTCGGTATCGATTTACCGGCTGCGCTACAACACCGTCGGCGGCGCCGGCGAGGCGACCGATGCCGGCGCCGCCATCTTCGTGCCGTCCGGCGGCGGCCCATCGTGCAGCAATTCGCGGCCGGTGCTGCTGTATGCGCACGGCACCTCGCTGCAAAAGTCCTACGACATGGCGGACATCGCCAACAATACCGAGGCGCGCCTGGTCGCGGCCGTGTTCGCCGCCCAGGGCTTCGTCGTGGTGGCGCCCAACTACAGCGGCTACGGCGGCTCCGCGCTCGGCTATCACCCCTACCTCGACCGGGTGGCGCAGTCGGCCGACATGATCGATGCCCTGCGTGCGGCGCGCGGCAGTTTCAATGCGATCGGCGTGCGCGATTCCGGCAAGCTGCTGGTGAGCGGTTATTCGCAGGGCGGCTACGTGGCGCTGGCGACCCAGCGCGCCATGCAGGAGCAGGGCGGCGGCGAATTCACGCTGACGGCGGCGTCCGGCATGTCCGGCCCGTATGCGCTCAGCCGCTTCGGCGACGAGCTGTTCGGCGGTGCGCCGCGCAACGGCGCCACCGTGATCGTGCCGATGATCATCAACGCCGGCCAGCATGCCAGCGGCGCGCTGTACCGCACGCCGGCCGACATCTACGAAGCGCACTATGCTGGCACGATTACCGACCTGGTGCCGGGCACGCTCGGCAGCAGCGACCTGGTCAGCCAGGGCAAGCTGCCGGCCAGCGCGCTGTTCGCCGCCGACTCGCTGCCGCAGGCCGCCGGCTACACCGGTTATTTCGGCGCGAACAACCTGATCCGCAGCGATTACCGCGCCGCCTACCTGGCCGACCTCGCCGCCCATCCGTGCGAGACCGGCAGCGCCACGCCGCTGGCCTGCGCGCCACAGCACATGCTGCGCAGGTGGCTGGTACGGAACGACCTGCGCAGCTACACGCCGGCGGCGCCGACGCTGTTGTGCGGCGGCCACGACGATCCGACCGTTCCTTACTTCAATACGACGAGCGCGCGTGCCTACTTCCAGGCCCAGGGCAGCAAGATTACCGAGCTCGACATCGACGACACGCCGGGCCTGAACGACCCCTTCCGCACCGCCAAGGCCGGCTTCGTCGCGGCCAAGGCGATCCTGCGCGCGGCGTCCGGCAGCGGTTCGGTCGATGCGAGCTACCACGCCGGGCTGGTGGCACCGTTTTGCATGGCTGCCACCCGCGACTATTTCCAGGCGCAATTGGCGCGATGATGTAAAGCAAGATTCGATATCGCAAGCTCGGCAGCGTTGATATAATCGCCGGCACTACCGGAGTGAGCACTGACGGCCTGCGGATTGTTGTTGCATCTCATGTACGACTGGGAAACCATTTTTCTATACAACCGGTCTGAACACTGGCATAGTTATTGAAATACGAATAGCACGGGCGTTCGTTTTAAAGAAAAAATCAACTTAGGAGACAACATGCGTCAAACCTCATTTGCGCTCGCGCTACTGACCGCAGCCGTTCTTAGCGCTTGTGGCGGTACCGATCCGCGCGCCGGCGACCAGTCGCCGAAGACCAAATTCAGCCAGCAGGTCGCGTTCGGCGACAGCCTGTCCGACGTCGGCACCTATGCTGTCGGCGGCGTCGCGGCACAGGGCGGCGGGCAGTACACCATCAATGGCAACATCACCTCCGTCAATCCTGAACTGACCGGCAAGAATTTCACGGCCGTGATCGCTGCCCAGCTCGGCTTGCCGGCGCCGTGCGCCGCCCAGACCGGCCTGCAGGGCACGTCGTCGACCAATCCGGCGCTGAATTTCTCGGTGCCGATCGTGACGAACGCCAATTGCTTCAACTACGCCCAAGGCGGCGCCCGCGTGACCAATCCGATCGGCCCGGGCAACCGCGCGCTCGCGGCGGCCAACGCATCCGTGGTGCTGGGCGCCACGACGGTGCCTGTCGTGACCCAGATCGCCAACCACCTGGCCAAGGCCGGCGGCAAGTTCAGCGGCACCGAACTGGTCATCGTGACGGCCGGCGGCAACGACGTGCTGGAACAGTTGGGCGAGCTGTCGGCGGGTGCGACCACCGCCGGCGGCACCGCGCTGATCACCAGCCTGGTCACGCAACTGGCCCCGAACACGCCGTCGGCCAACGGCGCCACCGCCATCGCGGCTGCGGCACGCACCGAAGCGGCCAAGAGCGGCAGCACTGCCCAGAGCATCATCGGCGCCGCGATCACCGCCGCCGCGCAACTGGGCAATACCACGGCCGTCGCCAATGCAAGCACGATCGGCGCGACCGCCGGCGCCGCCGCCACCGCCGCCGGCCTGAAATACTCGTCCGACCACAGCGCGGAAGTCGTCACGGCCCTGGGCACCGCCGGCGCCGAACTGGCGGTGCTGGTCAAGAACCAGATCGTCGCCAAGGGCGCGAATTACGTGGTCGTGAACAACCTGCCGGACGTCTCGATCGCGCCGTCGGTGCTGGCACAGTCGGCCGACACCCAGAAGCTGGTCGCCACCATGGTCGCGACCTTCAATGCCCAGCTCAAGGCCGGCCTCGGCGACGACGCCAAGATCGCGTACGTCGACCTGGCCAGCGTCAGCCACGACCAGGCCGTCAATCCAGGCCCGTACGGCCTGACCAACACCAAGGATACGGCCTGCGTCGTGAACGACGTCACCAAGAATCCGCTGGGCTCTTCGCTGGTCTGCACCAAGAACAACCTGATCAGCGGCGACGTCAGCCACTACATGTTCGCCGACGGCGTGCACCCGACCCCGTTCGAGTACGCCCTGATCGCGCGCTATATCCTGCTGCAGATGAGCGGCAAGGGCTGGATCTGATTCACGACAGGCCCGTCCGGTGGGCGGGCCGTACATCATAAGAAACAGGAGATTCCATGAAAATTCGTACCAACGTCGTGAAACTGCTGGTCGCTGCGGGCGCCCTGGCCCTGGCCGGTAGCGCCGCGGCGCAATCGAAGGGCCAATTCACCGTGTCGCTCGGTGCCAACCAGCTCAAGCCGAAGGTCGAAAGCGGTGCCATCACGGCGCCGGCACTGCCGAACTCGATCGGCGACGTCGGCAAGGACACCCAGCCGATCGCCGTCATCACGTACGGCCTGACCGACAACATCTCGGTCGAGACCGCCGTCGGCACCCCGTACAAGCACAAGATCTATGGTGCCGGCGCGATTACGGCCGGTGGCGAGCTGGGCTCGGTCAAGGCGCTGCCGGCTGTCGCCCTGCTGCAATACCGCTTCTTCGAGCCGAACGCACGCTTCCGTCCGTACGTCGGCCTGGGGATCACCTACGCCATGTTCCAGAAAGAAACCGGCTCGTTCCGCATGACCGCGCTGACCAATCCGGGCGCCGGCGTGCCGACCACCTTCAAGATCGACGACAAGTTGACCGTGTCCGGCCAGATCGGCGCCCAGTTCAACGTCAACGAAAAGTGGTTCCTGAACGCGTCGTACATCAAGACCAAGCTGCGTACCGACGTGCACTTCTCGACCAACCAGACCCAGCACATGAAGCTGGATCCGGACTCGTTCATCCTGTCGGTGGGCTACAAGTTCTGAGCTTGCTCTTGCGCC
Source organism: Burkholderiaceae bacterium (assembly GCA_022701635.1). GTDB lineage: Bacteria > Pseudomonadota > Gammaproteobacteria > Burkholderiales > Burkholderiaceae_D > Telluria > Telluria phyllosphaerae. The sequence goes on from JAKOOD010000100.1 coordinate 6,688, forward strand.
TCGAGGGCAGCCATGAAAAAACCCGCTTCGGCGGGTTTTTTCATGGGCTGAAGAAAACCGCAATCAGAACGCCGCGATCCCCGTCTGGGCCCGTCCCAGGATCAGCGCGTGGATGTCGTGCGTGCCTTCATAGGTATTCACCACTTCCAGGTTGACCATGTGGCGGATGATGCCGAACTCGTCCGAGATGCCGTTCCCGCCCAGCATGTCGCGCGCCAGGCGTGCCACGTCCAGCGCCTTGCCGCAGGAATTGCGCTTCATGATCGACGTGATTTCCACGGCCGCCGTGCCTTCGTCCTTCATGCGGCCCAGGCGCAGGCAGCCCTGCAGGCCGAGCGTGATTTCGGTCTGCATGTCGGCCAGCTTCTTTTGCACCAGCTGGTTGGCGGCGAGCGGCTTGCCGAACTGCTTGCGGTCGATGACGTACTGGCGTGCCGTGTGCCAGCAGGCTTCCGCGGCGCCGAGCGCACCCCAGGCAATGCCATAGCGGGCCGAGTTCAGGCAGGTAAATGGACCCTTGAGGCCGCGCACGTCCGGGAAGGCGTTTTCCTCGGGACAGAACACCTCATCCATGACGATTTCGCCGGTGATGGAAGCGCGCAGGCCGAACTTGCCATGGATGGCCGGCGCCGACAAGCCCTTGAAACCCTTTTCCAGCACGAAGCCGCGGATCGCGCCCTCGTCGTCCTTGGCCCAGACCACGAACACGTCGGCCACCGGGGAATTGGTGATCCACATCTTGGAACCGCTCAGTGAATAGCCGCGGTCAACCTTGCGCGCGCGCGTGACCATCGAACCCGGATCGGAGCCGTGGTTCGGCTCGGTCAGGCCAAAGCAGCCGATCCATTCGCCGGTGGCCAGTTTCGGCAGATATTTCTGCCTGGTCGCTTCGTTGCCGAATTCGTAGATCGGCACCATCACCAGCGAGGATTGCACGCTCATCATCGAGCGGTAGCCGGAATCGACGCGCTCGACTTCGCGCGCGATCAGGCCGTAGCTGACGTAATCCAGGCCGGGGCCGCCGTACTGCTCGGGGATGGTCGGGCCGAGCAGGCCCAGCTCTCCCATTTCGCGGAAGATCGACGTGTCCATGGCTTCATGGCGGAAGGCTTCCAGGATGCGCGGCTGCAGCTTGTCCTGGCAATAGGCCGCGGCGGCGTCGCGCACCATGCGTTCCTCGTCGTTCAGCTGTTGGTTCAGCAGCAGCGGGTCATCCCAGTGGAACTGGGCCTTGCGGGGCGAATCGGAACGGGTCATGACTATCCTGTCTCAGAAGATGCTTGAATGATCGGTGGGCGGTCTGCGCCGCCGCGGTGCCTGGTCATTATAGAAATCTGGACGGGAGGGTGCTTGTCAAACTGCGACAGGCATTTTCGTTTTTCAGCAC
>JAKOOD010000102.1 GCA_022701635.1 Burkholderiaceae bacterium
CGGCCAGCAATTGCGGATCACCGGCACCCCGGCGATCTTCTTTAGCGACGGTAGCCGCATCCCGGGCGCGGTCGACCTGCCGACGCTCGAAAAGAAACTGCAGTCGATCAAGCAGTAATCCCGCGAGCATGGGTACCCTCGGCGCTGCGCCGGTTGGCATCCTGATGGCCGCGGGCAGGGGACGACGCTTCGATCCCGCCGGCGCGCGCAACAAGCTGCTGCAAGTGCTGCCCTCGGGCGAGCCGGTGGTGGTGGCCAGCGCGCGCAAGCTGCTGGCCGTCATGCCGCGCGTGGTCGCGGTGGTGCCGCCTCGTGACGGCGGCGTGGCCGCGCTGCTGGCGGAGCTGGGCTGCGAAGTCACCGTGTGCGCGGATGCGGACAGCGGCATGGCGGCGTCGCTGGTGCACGCACTGCGCTATGCGTTGCGTCATTCCCTGTCCGCTGCGGGCGAGGCGCCGGCTGCCTGGCTGGTCGCGCTGGGCGACATGCCGCATGTGGCACCGTCCACCCTGGCCGCATTGCGTGGCGCGCTGGCCGCCGGCGCGCCGATCGTGGCCCCGGTCCACGATGGCCGGCGCGGCAATCCGGTCGGCTTCGGCCACATGCACCTGGACGCGCTGCTGGCACTGCGGGGCGACCAGGGCGCGCGCCGCCTGCTGCAAACCTTCCCGGTAACCGAGGTGGCGGTGCAGGATCCCGGCATCTTTCTCGATATCGACACGCCCGCCGACTTGTCCGCGGTGTGAACGATCCATGACGTGAACTCACTCCGGCTGAAGAATCCGATTACACTTGGACGTATCGGAGAGAGTTTGTTCACAAACATGAAAAAAGCCAAACAAAAAAACCCAGCGGCAGTCCAGTACACCATCGTGCCCAAGGATCTTGCCGGGCACCTGTTCAACGTCACCGTCAGCGTCGCCGCCCCGGCCAGCGAGGGCCAGGTCTTCGCGCTGCCGGCCTGGATCCCGGGCAGCTACATGATCCGCGAATTCGCCCGCAACATCGTGCGCATCCGCGCCGAGTCGGGCGGGCAGGCGGTGGCGCTGACCAAGCTCGACAAGCATGCCTGGCAGGCGGCCCCGGTCGACGGTCCGCTCAGCCTGCACTATGAAGTGTATGCCTGGGACCTGTCGGTGCGCGCCGCCCACCTCGACCAGACCCACGGCTTCTTCAACGGCACCAGCGTGTTCCTGCGCGTGCTGGGCCAGGAAAACACGCCGCACCAGGTCGACATCCAGCGTCCGGGCGACCCGGCGGCCAGCGACTGGCGCGTCGCCACCTCGCTACCCGAACTGGGCGCCAAGCGCTACGGCTTCGGCACCTACATCGCGGCCGACTACGACGAGCTGATCGACCATCCGGTCGAGATGGCCGATTTCGCGCTCGGCACCTTCAAGGCCCATGGCGTCCAGCACGACATCGCGATCACCGGACGTGTGCCGAATCTCGACATGGCACGCCTGCAGCAAGACCTGAAAGCCATCTGCGAAGCGCAGATCGCGTTCTTCGAGCCTAAGACGAAAAAGGCGCCGATGGAGCGCTACGTGTTCCTGACGATGGCGGTCGGCGACGGCTACGGCGGCCTCGAACACCGCGCCTCGACCGCGCTGATCTGCGCGCGCGCCGACCTGCCGACCACGGCCGCGCCGAAGACCGCCGAGCCGAACGAGGGCTACACCAAATTCCTCGGCCTGTGCAGCCACGAATACTTCCACACCTGGAACGTCAAGCGCATCAAGCCGGCGGTGTTCGCGCCCTACGACCTGCAGGTCGAGAACTACACGCCGCTGCTGTGGCTGTTCGAAGGGTTTACCAGCTATTACGACGACTTGATGCTGGTGCGCAGCGGCATCATCAGCGAAGCGACGTATTTCAAGTTGCTGGGTAAAACCGTGGGCAGCGTCCTGCGCGGCAGCGGCCGCACCAAGCAGAGCGTGGCCGAGTCCAGCTTCGATGCCTGGAGCAAGTACTACCGCCAGGACGAGAACGCGCCGAACGCCATCATCAGCTATTACACCAAGGGTTCGCTGGTCGGCCTGGCGTTCGACCTGACGATCCGGGCCAAGACCGGCGGCGCCAGGTCGCTGGACGACGTGATGCGCGCGCTGTGGGAACGCTATGGCCGCGACTTTTACGAAGGCGGCGGGTTGGGCGAAGGACGGGGCGTGACCGAGAAGGAAGTCGAGGCGCTGTTCGACGAAGTCAGCGGCGTACGCCTGAAAAGCATGTTCGAGCGCTACATCCGCGGTACCGAGGACGTCCCGCTGGCCAAGCTGTACGCGCCCTTCGGCGTCAAGGTCAGCGACGAGCGCAAGAACAGCAAGCCCTCGCTCGACGCCGGCATCGGCCGCGACGCCGGCGGCGCCAAACTGACGCAAGTCCACGAGGGCGGCGCGGCGCACCAGGGCGGCTTGTCGGCCGGCGACATCGTGATCGCCGTCGATGGCCTGCGCGTCAACGGCAACCCGTGCAACCTGGACGGCCTGTTCGCGCGCTACCGCGTCGGCGACACGGTGATCGTGCACGCCTTCCGGCGCGACGAGCTGATGCGCTTCGAGGTCACGCTGCAGGGCGACCGCGTGCCGGGCGTCACGATCGCGCCGCTGCCGGGGACGCGCAAGACGCAGGGCTTGGTGCGGCCTAGCGCGGGCTGAACATCGCGGTCTATAAGGCCGGCTGGGCGCGGCGCCGTCATTCCAAGGCTTGCGGCCCTGCCAGGCTGCGCAGCTGGTAGCGCTCGCTGTCGGCGAACAGGAAGGTCTCGGAAAACGTGAGTTTGCCGGTCGCTTGCGCCAGCTGCTGCGGCTTGGGCAGGGGCGTACTGCGGCGCATGGCGGCCAGCGCGACCTCGGCAGCAACGGGGTTGCGCGCGCGCTGCACGGCGACCCTGGCCAGCTGGCCATCGCGGTCGACCGTGATTTCGAGCACGACGATGGCCGGCAGCAGCGGCGGCAACTGGCCGCTGAAATTGTGCTCGGGATTGTGCCGCACCACGTGCTGGGCGACTTCGGTCTTGTAACTATCGAGACCGGCGGCGGAGGAAAGGTAGGGCGAGGTGGCCGGCTCGGGATGGGCGATGCGTTCGACGACGCTGCCGATCGAGGCCGTGACGCTGGCGGCGGCTGTCTGGACGGTCGCGCATCCGCTCAGGCCCGCCGACAGCAGCAGGCAAGCCGCAATGCAGCTGGCAAGGGATCTGGCAAGCTCGGCGCCGACGATCGTCTTCATGACAGGAGCCCTCGAAAAACCCGCAGCGCCGGTTTGTCGAGGGCCTGCCGCTACAGGCTCAGTCGAACAGGCGCCGCAATTCCGTGCCAGGATCGGGCGCGCGCATGAAGGCCTCGCCCACCAGGAAGGCATGCA
>JAKOOD010000104.1 GCA_022701635.1 Burkholderiaceae bacterium
GGGCATCCAGGAAGCCGGGGTGAAGGCGTTCAAGGGCGTTCCCTACGCCCAGGCCCCGGTCGGCGCGCTGCGCTGGCAGGCGCCGCAGCCGGCAACTGCCTGGAGCGGCGTGCGCCAGGCCGCCGCCTTCGGACCGCGCTGCATGCAGTTGCCGCTGTTCTCGGACATGGTGTTCCGCTCCAACGGCATGAGCGAGGATTGCCTGTACCTGAACGTCTGGACCCCGGCGGCGCGCGCCAATGACGGCCTGCCGGTGCTGGTCTACTTCTACGGCGGCGGCCTGCAGGGCGGCGACGCTTCGGAACCGCGCTACGACGGCGCCGCCATGGCGCGCCAGGGCATCGTCGCCGTCACCGTGAATTACCGCCTGGGCGCCTTCGGCTTCATGGCGCATCCGGCACTGAGCGCCGAATCGCCGCACAAGGCGTCCGGCAACTATGGCTTCATGGACCAGGCGGCGGCGCTGCGCTGGGTGCGCGCCAACATCGCGGCCTTCGGCGGCGACCCGCGCCGGGTCACCATCGCCGGCGAATCAGCCGGTTCGTTCTCGGTCAGCGCCCAGATGGCCTCGCCGCTGGCGAAGGACCTGATCGCCGGCGCGATCGGCGAAAGCGGCGCGTTGCTCGGCCTGAACCCGCTGCCCGGCCTGCGCGACAGCGAAGCCGCGGGCGAGCAGTTCGGCGCCATGCTGAATGCGCCGACCCTGGCCCAGCTGCGCGCGCTGCCGGCCGAGGTGGTGCTGCGCGGTACTTCCGGCCCGAACACCTGGCGCTTCGGCGCCATCGTCGACGGCTACGTGCTGCCGCGCAGCCCGGCCGCCATCTATGCGGCGGGCCAACAGGCACGGGTGCCGCTGCTGGCCGGCTGGAACTCGGCCGAAGGCGGCGCCGAGGCCATCCTCGGCCAGGACGGCGCGCCGACCGAGCAAGCCTTCCGGGCCGGCCTGCAGCGCCTGTACGGCGACAAGGCCGCGGCCGCGCGCCAGGCCTATGGCGGTGATATCGCCCGCGCCGCGCGCGAACTGGCCAGCGACCGCTTCATCGGCTTCGGCACCTGGCGCTGGATCGACGCCCATGCCCGCAGCAGCGGCCAGCCGGTGTACCGCTATTACTATACCCAGCCGCGTCCGGCCACGCGCAGCGGCGATCCGGCGGCGAGCGGCGCCCACCATGCGGTCGAGATCGAATACGTGCTGGGCAACCTGGACGGCAACCCGGTGTATGCCTGGACCGAGACCGACCGCGCCGTGTCGCGCCAGGCGCAGGCCTATTTTGCCAACTTCATCAAGACCGGCAACCCGAACGGGACCGGACTGCCGCAATGGCCGGCGCTGGGGGCGCAGGGCGCCGGCAGCGGCACGCCGTTGATGGTGCTGGGCGCCGAGTCGAAGGCGGTGGCGGCCGAGGATGGCGCGCACCACGCCTTCCACCAGGCGGTGGCGCTGCCGTAACGCAGGGCACTGCGTCGGGCCGGGCGGCCCATGCACGGTGCGTGCGCCGCTCGGTCGGTCAAGTCGATAAAATCGCTACGTAATCTGGCCGTAGGGCAATGCTAGTATGGGCAGGGATTTGTCCCAACTAACCCGGCCGGTTGCGCGACCGGCATGCGCCAGTAATCAACCACCGTCACACGCCAGCCGCTTGACCCCGGCATGCACGTGCCCACGAGGCGCGTCGCATGCCGGGCGGCCGTCATGCTCGATGTGGTGAACTATGTCCAAGATGTTCCAGCGTCTGACCAGACTCCGTCCCCGTGGCCTTGCCGGTTACATGGGGCTGGCTTTTTCCACCTTGTCGATCGCCCTGACCGTGGTCGTGGTCGAAGTGGTCGAGCGCGAGGCCACCCGCCACGTCGAACACAGCATCGGGCACGGGCTCGGCGAGCTGGCGCTGCAGGCATCCGACAAGCTCGACCGCGGCATGTTCGAGCGCTACCGCGAGGTCGGCCTGATCGCCAAGCGCTTCGCCCTCGCCGATGCGAGCCTGAGCCAGGCCGACTGGCGCCAGATGCTGGACGACGTGCGCCAGACCTACACTTACTACAGCTGGATCGGCCTGGCCGACCCCGACGGCAAGGTCATGGTCTCGGCCGGCGGCCTGCTGGAAGGCGCCGACGTGTCGGCCCGGCCCTGGTTCCAGGAGGCGCGCAAGGGCGCCGGCCATGTCGGCGACGTGCACGAAGCCCTGCTGCTGTCGCGCCTGCTTCCACCGTCGGGCGGCGAGCCGACACGCTTCGTCGACGTGGCCTTTCCCTTCCGCGACCGCGACGGCAAGGACCGCGGCGTGCTCGGCGCCCACCTGTCGTGGCAGTGGGCGCGCGACGTCGAGCGCTCGATCATCGAGCCGCTCGAGGCCGAGCGCCAGGTGCAGGCCCTGATCGTCGGCGCCAACGGCGTGGTACTGCTGGGGCCGCCGAACCTGCAGGGGCGCAGCGTCGATTTTTCAAGCCTGCAGGAAGCACGGGGCGACAACCGCCCCGGCTATGTCATCGAAAAAGGGCTCGACGGCAAAACCTACATGACCGGCTACAGCCGCTCGAAAGGCTATGCCGATTATCCGGGCCTGGGCTGGACCGTGCTGGTGCGCCAGGACATCGATAATGCGCTGGTGCCGGTCAAGCGCCTGCGCAGCTACGGGCTGTGGAGCGGGATCGGACTGGCGCTGCTGTTCTCGCTCGCCGGCGTGTTCGTGGCGCGCTGGATCACGCGGCCGCTGATGCAGCTGGGCGCTGATGCGGCCAGGATCAGCCAGGGCGAGGGCGCGGCCATCGTGACGCAGAGCCGTGCCTACGACGAGGTACAGGCACTGGCCGATACCCTGAACGCCCTGGTGGGCGACCAGCAGCGGCGCCAGGCCCAGCTCGAGGAACTCAACGCGACGCTGGAGCAGCGCGTGCAGGAGCGCACCAAGGCGCTGGCCGAAGCGCTGAGCGTGGTGCGCCAGAGCGGGCAGCGCATCAACGCCATCATCGAAAGCGCCCAGGATGCCTTCATCGGGATCGACCTGCGCGGCCGCATCATGGACTGGAATTCGCAGGCCGAGGCCATGTTCGGCTGGTCGCGCGACGAGGTGATCGGGCGCTCGCTCGGCGCCTTGATCGTGCCGGAACGCTTCCTCGCCAATTTCGACAAGGCGATCCGGATGGCCAACGAGAGCGGCCACCTGGAAATGTTCGAGCACCGCACCGAACGGATCGTGCAGACCCGCGGCGGCGCCGAGCTGCCGGTCGAAGTGACGGCCAAGCTGGTGGTGGGGCCGGGCACCGACTTCTTCAGCATCTTCCTGCGCGACATTTCGCTGCGCAAGAAGGTGGAACAGATGAAGAATGAATTGGTCGCGACCGTGTCGCACGAACTGCGCACGCCGCTGACCTCGATGCGCGCCTCGCTCTCACTGCTCGACTCGGGCGCGGTCGAAGGCGTGCCGGACGATGCCAGGGAGCTGATCGAGATCGCGCACCGCCATTGTGAACGCCTGGTGCGCATGGTGAACGAGATGCTGGACGTGGAAAAGGTCGAATCCGGCCACGTCCACCTGGTGCGGGCCGACCAGGAACTGGCGCCGATCCTGCGCGACGCCATCGCCGCCATGCAGGGCCATGCCCAGCAGGCCGGCGTGCGCATCGACTGCGCCGCCACGCTGCCTGGCGTCTACGCCGAGGTCGACGGCGACCGGCTGACCCAGGTCATCACCAACCTGCTGTCGAACGCGATCAAGTTCGCGCCGGCCGGCAGTGCGGTCGAGGCCACGCTTGGCTGGCACGGCGACGGCGTCCGCATTGCCGTGCTCGACCGCGGCCCCGGCATCCCGCCGGCCTTCCGCGGCCGCATCTTCGAGCGTTTCGCCCAGTCCGAGGACGAAGCCAAACGACGCCAGGGTTCTGGCCTGGGCTTGTCGATCAGCAAGCGCATCGTCGAAGAGCATGGCGGCCGCATCGGTTTCGAAGACCGCGCCGGCGGCGGTACCGTGTTCTACGTGGATCTACCGGTGCATGCAGACAATGTAGCCGGGAAGATCTTGGAGAACGCGAAATGATGTATTTGCGCATCGGTGTTGCCTTTGAGCATCGTATTTTGCTTATTTACTGAAATTTTTGATTTCGTATTTGCTGATTTGATTGAGTTATGGCATAGTTGTCGTACGGCAATTAACTCATACATCAAACCAGGAGCCCAAACATGTTCGCATCGGCATTTCGCAAAATCGCTCTGAGCGCCGCCATCATCGCCATCGCCCCCGGCCTGGCCGGCTCGGCCTTCGCCAAGACCCAGACCGCGAGTTTCGATGTGTCGATGAAAATCGTTGCCGACTGCACCATCTCGGCCACCGGTATCGATTTCGGCCAGACCCAGGGCGTGCTGACCTCGGCGGTGAGCGGCAGCTCGGCGATCAGCGTCGCCTGCACCAATACCACCCCGTACAGCGTCGGCCTGAACGCCGGTACCGGCGCCGGTTCGAGCGGCACCACCCGTTACATGAGCGGTACCGGCACCAATACCAATACCGTGAAATTCAACCTGTACCAGCAGGCGGGCGCGACCCCGTGGGGCAACACCCAGGGCACCGACACCCTGGGCGGCACCGGTACCGGCGTGGTCCAGACCCTGACCGTCCACGGCGAGATCCCGGTCCAGGCAACCTCGACCCCGGACAGCTACAAGTCGACGATCACCGCCACGGTGTATTTCTAAACCGATTCGCCGTCCCGGCTGCCGCTCATGATGCGCCCGATTTTGCGTCCCGTCCTGCTGTGCCTAACGCTGCTGCCGGCCCTGCTGCCGGCAACGGCGGCCAACCTCCAGATATCCCCGGTCTCGATCCAGTTCCGCGCCGGGCAGGGCGCGGCCGGCATCAACCTCCAGAACTACGGCGACACCCCGCTGTACGGCCAGGTGCGCGTGTATGCCTGGGACCAGCGCAACGGCGAAGACGTGCTGACGCCGGCCACCGACGTGGTGGCCAGCCCGCCGGTGATGGAAATCGCCGCCCGCAGCACCCAGACCATCCGCCTGGTACGCCGCAACGGCGCCCCGGCTCCGGTCGAACAGACCTACCGCATCCTGATCGACGAAATCCCGCGCAACGATGCCGCCGGCACCAGTACCGGCGTGGCGATCCGCCTGCAGTACTCGGTACCGGTGTTCGCCCTGCCTGCCGACGACAAGGCCGCCCCCCAACTCGGCTGGACCGTGGTGCGCAAGGATGGTGCCTGGCTGCTGCGCGTGCGCAACGACGGCCAGCTGCACGCCCAGATCGGCGCCACCACGCTGAAGGGCGCGGACGGCAAGGAACGCGAGCTCAGCAAGGGCTTGCTCGGCTACGTCCTGCCGGGCAAGGTGCGCGAATGGCGCGTGGCCGTCGACGCCGGCGTCGACCTGGGCGCGCCCGGCGCGGCCCTGCCGATCCGCGCGCACATCAACGCCCAGCCGCTGGACGCCAGCGCGACCGTCGCACGCGAGTAACTAGCGGTGGCGGGACGTGTCGACGCAGTGGAGACGCAACTGGGCCGGCTGGGCGCAGCCTTGCTGTTCGCCTGTGTTGTTAGCGCCGCGCCGGCGGCAGACGCGGCGCCTGCGACCGATCACACCGGCGACCAGATGAGCGACCTGTCCGCCATCCCGCGGGCCGCCGCTGTCACCGAGCTCTACCTTGAAGTCAGCCTCAACGGCGAAAAGACCGGCCTGGTGGCGCCGTTCCGGCAGACCGCCAAGGGTTTGTTCAGCAGCGTGCAGAACCTGCGCGACCTCGGGCTGGACCCGCAGGCGCTGGGCGTGGCCGGGATGGACGAGTTCGCGCTCGACGCCGTCCCCGGCCTGACCTGGACATTCGACCCCGCCGCCCAGACCATCGCCCTGGTGCTGGCCGATGCCCTGCGCAAACCGGTGCAGCTGAACGCGCGCACCGTGCGTCCGAGCGGCAGCGGCAGCGCCGACCCGGGCCTGCTGCTGAATTACGACCTGGTTGGCCAGCTGGGCGCCAACGCGCGCGTCGCGGCGCTCAACGAAGTGCGCGTTTTCGGTCCGCTCGGCGTGCTGGCCAGCACCGGCAATGCCGTGCTCAAGGGCAGGGGCCAGCGCTATATCCGCTACGACACCAGCTGGTCGTGGTCGGACCCGGCCACGCTACAGAGCCTGCAGGTCGGTGATGTCGTATCGCCTTCGCTCAACTGGACCCGCTCGCTGCGCATGGGCGGCGTGCAGTGGCGCCGCAATTTCGACCTGCGCCCCGATCTGCTGACCTATCCGCTGGCCAGCATGGGCGGCTCGGCCGTGGTGCCCAGCAGCGTCAGCCTGTACGTGAACGGCATGGAACAGTACCGCGCCGAGGTGCCTGGCGGTCCCTTCGTGATCGACCAGGTGGCCGGCCTGAACGGCGCCGGCCAGGCCACCGTCGTCACCCGCGACGCGCTCGGGCGCCAGGTCGCGACCTCGCTGCCGCTGTACGTCGACACGCGCCTGCTGGCCACAGGGCTCAGCGATTTCGCGCTGTCGGCCGGCATGCTGCGGCGCGACTATGGCGTACGCTCGTTCCGCTACGCCGGCTCCCCCGTCGTCACCGGTTCGCTGCGCCACGGCCTGAGCGACGCCGTGACGCTGGAAGCCCACACCGAAGCGGGGGCAGGCGTGGTCAACGGCGGCGCCGGCGCGCTGGTGCGCCTGGGCGAGGCCGGCGGCGTACTGTCCGGCGCCCTGGCCGGCAGCGGCGGCGCCACCCGGGGCTGGCAGGCCAGCCTGGGCTACCAGTACATTGCGCCGCGCTTCGCGCTCGACCTGCAGAGCACCCGTGCCGGCGCCGGTTACGCCGACCTCGGCACCGTCGAAGGCGCGCCGGTGGTCGGCATCAACGACCGCGCCAGCGCCAGCCTCAACCTGAAGCAGGCCGGCAGCGCCAGCCTCAGCTTCGTGCATTACCGTACCCCGGGCAGCGGGCGCGCGACCCGGCTGGCGGCGCTGGCCTGGTCGCGCAGCCTCGGCGGCGGCGCCTTCCTCGGCGTCAGCGGCTTCCAGGACCTGGCGCAACGCGAGAACCGCGGCTTCAGCGCCACCCTCAGCATGTCGCTGGGCGAACGCACCTCGGTCAGCGCCACCGGCGGCCGCCAGGGCGGCCTGCGCCAGAACAGCCTGGCCGCCTCGCGCGCGCCCGACTTCGGCGGCGGCTGGGGCTGGGGCGCGCAAAAGTCGACCAGCCAGGGCTTCGACGTGACCCAGGCCCAGGTCCAGTACCTCGGCACCGGCGGCCAGTTCTCGGCCACCACCCTGCATGCCGGGCGTACCAGCACCACCGCGCTCGGCCTGAGCGGCAGCCTGGTGGCGATGGACGGCACCGTGCTGGCGGCGCGCCATGTCGGCCGCGGCTTCGCACTGGTCTCGACCGGCGTGGCCCACCTGCCGGTGACCCACGAAAACCGCCTGCTGGGCCGTACCGGCTCCGACGGCCGCCTGCTGGTGCCCGACCTGATGCCCTACACCAGTAACCGGATCGCCATCGATGCCGCGGAGCTGGCGGCCGACATGCGCGTCGAGCGCACCGCGCTGGCGGTGGTGCCGCTGGCCGGCGCCGGCGTGCTGGCCGGCTTCCGCATCGAACGCTACCGCGCCGCCACCCTGATCGTGCACGGGCTGGACGGCAAGCCGGTGGCGGCGGGCACCCCGGTGCGGCTGGCGCACGGCGGGCCGGCTGCGGTCGATGCCGTATCGGTGGTCGGCTACGACGGCGTGGTCTTCCTCGACAACCTGAAAGACAGCAACGACGTCCTGGTGGGCGAGGGCGCCAACGCCTGCACCCTGCATGTCGATTATCAACCCGGGACCGCGGGCCAGTTGCCCGAGATCGGCCCACTGCGCTGTACGCCTTCGAAGGAGTGACGATGTTCGACCTGTTGAAACGCCTTTCCTCGACGCCCTCCGTCCGGGCGCTGCTGCTGGCCCTGTTCCTGTTCGGCTGCCTGGGCCAGGCACGTGCCGACAGCTGCACGGCCAGCATGACGGCCGTCAGCTTCGGACCCGTCGATTCGACCGCCGGCACCGACTACTATGCCAACGGCACGCTCAGCGTGACCTGCACGGTGATGCTCAATAACCTCGGCACGGCGGTCGTACCTTCCGTCGCCATCTGCCTCAACCTGGAAGGCGGCAGCGGCGGCACCATCGCCGCGCGCAACATGCTGAACGGTGGCTCGGCGCTGCCCTTCAACCTGTACCGCGACAATACCTACGCTGCGGCCTCAATCTGGGGCAGCACCTCGGGCGGCACCGCGCAGCCGGTCACCAGCTCGATGACGGGCGTGCTCGGCCTGGGCACGGCGACCCAGACCTTCACCATCTACGGCAAGATCCCGGCGGCGTCGCTGGCCGGGGTGCGCCTGCAGAACAGCACCGACACCCCGTTCACGGCGGATTTCACCGGCGCCGGCACCCTGCAGTATGCTTTCTACGGCCTGCTGGCGCCCGCCACCGGCTGCAGGGCCGGCACCACGGTCCCGTTCAGCTTCAAGGCCACGGCGACCTTGACCAACAACTGCTTCATCAGCACCAGCCCGCTGGTCTTCGCCGGTGACAACCGCGTGCTGGCGGCCGCCGTGCGTACCAGCGGATCGCTGGGCGTGCGCTGCACCGCCGGCAGCGCCTACCAGGTGTCGCTCAACGGCGGCAGCGTGGCGGGTAATCCCGGGGCACGCCGGATGGCCAGCGCCGCGACCACCGGCACGATCGGCTACGAGATCTCGAATACGCTCGACGGCCCGCTGTGGGGCGACGGCGGCAACGGCACGCGCGTGGTCAGCGGCACCGGCAGCGGCGCCCAGCAGGCGCTGAATCTGTACGGGCGGGTGCCGGCGCAGCGCACGCCGGCGCCGGGCGACTACAAGGATACGGTGACGGTCACGCTCACCTTCTAGGCGCCGGCGTGGGCGCCCAGCGCCTCCACCAGCGCATCGAAGGTGACCCGGCAGCGCGGACTGTCGCGCAAATCCTCATGCATGGTGACCCAGGTCTCGAACGGCAGCGTGAATGCCTCCGGCAGCAGCCGCACCAGCGCCGGCGTGCGGCGGGCCAGCGCGGCCTGGCAGACGCCGATCCCGGCGCCGGCCCGGATCAGCGCCAGCTGGGCCACGTCGCTGTCGGTGCGCAGGGTGATGTGCTCGCGCCCGAACCACGGCCAGCGGCGCAACGCCGCGCGCGCGAACGGCGGCGGGCGGTCGTAACCGATCAGGACGTGGCCGCCAAGCTCGTCGAGCGTGGCCGGCGTGCCGTGGCGCTGCAGGTAGGCGGCGCTGGCGTGCAGGCCGAGTTCGATGGCGCCGACGCGGCGCGCCACCAGTTGGTCCTGGCGCGGCGCCGTCATGCGCACGGCGACGTCGGCTTCGCGCTGGAGCAGGTCCTGCACGCTGTTCGATAGCACCAGCTCGACCTGCAGGTCCGGATGGCGTGCGCGCAGCGCCGCCACCACCGCCGGCAGGACTTCGATGCCGATCACCTCGCTCGCCGTCACCCGCACCACGCCGCGCACGCCATCGCCATAGCTGGCCGCGACCCGCTCCAGCGCGGCGGCCGTGCTTTCCATCGCCTGCGCATGGCCGCGCAGCGCCAGCGCGGCTTCGGTCGGGATCAGGCCGGTCTGCGAGCGCGTGAACAGCGCCAGGCCGAGCGCCGCCTCCAGCGCGGCGACGTGGCGTCCGACTGTCGGCTGGGCGATGCCGAGGGCGCGCGCCGCACCGGACAGCGAGCCTTCGCGCAGTACCCCCAGCAGCGAGCGGTACAGCGCCCATTCGATGGCGCCGCTCATGCCGGCCGGCCTATACATTTTTGCATAGTTGCTACCTCACCTCATGCAATTCCATTTAGCCTGAGCATGCCCCAGGATGGCGACATCGTCAATCACGGAGGCAGACATGGAAAAGCGAAATACGGCACTGGTCTTGGGCGCTACGGGCGGCATCGGTGGCGAAGTGGCTCGGCAACTGCTGGCCAAGGGCTGGCAGGTGAAGGCGCTGACCCGCAGGACCGCGCAGGGGTGGGACGGCGAAGGCGTCGAGTGGGTCAACGGCGATGCGATGGCGGCCGGCGACGTACTGGCCGCGGCCCAGGGATGCGCCGTGATCGTGCACGCGGTCAACCCGCCGGGCTACCGCAACTGGGCCGGCCAGGTGTTGCCGATGCTGGAGAACAGCATCACCGCGGCGGAGGCGGTCGGGGCGCTGGTGGTCCTGCCCGGCACCGTCTACAACTATGGCCCGGACGTGTTTCCTTGCGCCGGCGACGACGCGCCGCAGCACCCGCTTACCAGGAAAGGCGCGCTGCGCGTGCAGATGGAGGCGGCCCTGGAAGCGTTCGGCAGGCGCGGCGGCCGTGCCCTGGTGGTGCGCGCCGGCGATTTCTTCGGCCCGCGCGCCGGCAACACCTGGTTCGGGCAAGGGCTGGTCAAGCCCGGCAAGCCGGTCACGCGCATCGCCAACCCCGGCCGCGCCGGCGTCGGCCACCAGTGGGCCTATCTGCCCGACGTCGCCGCCACCATGGTGGCCCTGGTGGAGCGCCGCACCGGGTTGCCGCCGTTTGCACGTTTCAACATGCGCGGTCACTGGGATGCCGACGGCACCACCATGGCCGAGGCGATCCGGCGCATGATGGCGCGCCATGGCGTCAAGGCAGTTGTCAAAGGTTTTCCATGGTGGCTGCTGCCGCTGGCGGCGCCGTTCAACGAAACCCTGCGCGAGATGAAAGAGATGCGTTACCTGTGGCAGCGGCCGCTCAGGATGGACAATGGAGGGCTGCTGGCGCTGCTCGGCAGCGAGCCGCACACGCCGCTCGAGGTGGCGGTCGAGCGCACACTGCGAGGACTGGGATGCCTGCCGGCGGCAGAGGTTCCGCAGGCCGGCCTGGCCTGATTCAGAAGTAGATCTGCCAGCCGTCGGCGCCGGCAACCGTCTGCGAAGCTGCGGCCTGGGTGGCGCCGGCGGCGGCCGACACCTGTACCGGTGCCTGGTGCGCGCAGCTGACGTCCGGCGCCGCGTGCGAGCCGTCGGCGACGTGCACGGTGCACGCTTCCTGGATCACGAAGCTGACCTGCATGGTGGTGGTGACAGCATTACCGGCGGCGATGGCCGGGTTGGCGAAGCCGAAGACGGCGAGCAGCAGGGCGCCCAGAGCGATTTTGTTCATTGCGACGTCTCCTTTCTGCCCGTTAAATGGGATCAAATGATCGATGTCTAATGATACTCGATAGTTGCTCGGTGGAATTTAAGAGCGAATCCTGTACAGGAGGGGGACACCGTACCATGCCTTGCGGGTTTAACCGGATTCTTTCGTAAATACGTGCAAGGCAAGGCGAAAGGCGATTTTGAACAGACCGAAGTGCGCCGTTCCGGTTTCAGTTTTATCGGCTTGGAGGAGAGAGGCCGTGCTATAGAGCTTTTCCTCTAATCGCACGGCCGGCGCTGCTACGCCGCGACCAGCAGCGCGGCAGCGGCTTCGGCCAGGCTTTGCGGGCTAAAGGGCTTGACAATGTAACGGTCGGCGCCGGCAGCCAGGCCGGCCTCGACGTCGCTCTGCTGGCCGCAGGCCGACAGCAGCAGTACCTTGACGTGACGCGTTTCCGGATCGGACTTGATCGCGCGGCAGACGTCGAGGCCGCTGTCACCCTTGCCCAGCCAGACATCGAGCGTGACCAGGTCGGGTTTTTCGGCGCGGACCTGCGCCAGGCCCTGGGCGGCGCTCGACGCCAGCACCACCCTGCCCAGCGATTTGAGGCTGAGGCGGACCAGCAGGCGCAGATCGTCCTGGTCCTCGACGATGAGGATGGTCTTATCCATGGTCGGGTAACGCCGGCAGCCAGACGGTCACCGCGGTACCGGCACCGGGACGCGATTCGATGTCGGCGTGGCCGCCGTGCAGTTCGATGATTTCCTTGAAGATGGTCATGCCGAGTCCACTGCCTTGTACGTTCTGGGCGTCGCCGGCGCGGTAGAACGCGTCGAAGATGTGTGCCTGTTGCTCAGGAGTCATGCCGATACCTCTGTCCGCGACCCGGATTGCCACCATGAGTTTAGCATTATGGTGCAGGGCCGCCGTGCTGATGTCGATCGGGCTGCCCTCGCTCGAGTACTTGATGGCGTTGCTGACGATATTCGTCAGCGCCTGCTGCATCTTGGCCGGGTCGGCCGCGACCGCCGGCAGGCCGTCTTCGAGTTCGGTACGGATGCGGTGGTTCTGGCCCAGCCCGTTCAGTCCGGACAGCGTCGATTCCACCAGTTCGGCCACGTTGATGCGGCCGATGCGCATCCCCTCGGTGCCGCCGGCCTCGATGCGCGCCAGGTCGAGCATCTGGTTGATCAGGTCGACCAGGCGCGCGGCCTGGCGGTGGATGATGTCGAGCAGTTCGCGGCTGGTGGCGGCGTCGAAATCGCGCTTGAGCAGCAACTCGGAAAACCCGAGGATGCTCGCCATCGGCGTGCGCAGTTCGTGGGTGGCAGTGGTGAAATGCTTGCGCCGGCGCTCCTCGGTGGCGCGGCTGCGCTGCGCCTGTTCGTGCTGGCGCGTGACGTCGCGCACGATCACGGCGTAGCGCTGCTGGCCGACCAGGCACATCGGCGCCACCTTGACTTCGATCGGGAAGGTCGAGCCATCCAGCCGATGGCCGCCGCCTTCCTGCGGCGGCGCGTCCGGGCTGTGTTCCGGGTCGAGCAGCACGGTGGCATCCGCGCCCAGCAGCGTCGACGCCATGCGGCCGGTCAGGCCGCCGGTGTCCGAGCCAAACATGTGTTCCGCCGCCGGGTTGCCGCAGATAACGCTGCCGGCGCGGTCGAGCATCAGCACGCCGTCCGGAATATGTTCGAGCAGGTCGCGCATCCAGGCGTCGCTGTCGCTGCGCCGCTCGTGCGCGCGGCGCAGTTCGGCCGCGGCGATTTCGTTCGAGACCATGCCGGCCAGGTCGCGCAGCAATGCGCGCTGGTCGTCATCGAGGCCGCGTGGCGATGTGTCCAGGATGCACACGGTGCCGATGCGGCTGCCGTCCGGCGCCGCCAGCGGGTAACCCGCGTAGAAGCGCGCGCCGTGCTCGGTCACGACGGGATTGTCGGCGAACCGTTCGTCGCGGGTCGCATCCTCGATCACCATGGCGCCGTCCTGCAGGATGGTGTGGGCGCAGAACGAGATGGCGCGTTCGGTTTCCGCAAACGGCAGGCCGACGCGCGACTTGAACCATTGGCGCTCGGCGTCGATCAGGGTGACCATGGCGACCGGCACCGCGAACAGGCGCGCGGCCATGCGTGTGATCCGGTCGAAACGTTCGTCGGGGGCGGTGTCGAGGATGTTCAGGTCAAGCAGGACCTGCAGCCGATGCGCTTCCTCTAGGGGCACGGGCGAAGCCAGCATATGAAAACATTCGGTAATGGTACGGTTGTGTCAGTGCTCCACTGGGTCAGCCTGGGCAGGCAGCAGCACACGTTCGACGGCTTCCCGCAGGTCCCGGAAGGGGACCGGTTTCGAGAAGAAGGGAATATCGGTTGGCAAGCCCATCGAGCCTACCGTGGATTTGTCCAGGCCGCTCACGACGACGATCGCCATGCCCGCATGGGCCGGATCCAGGCGCAGGGTGCGGATCATGCGGAAACCGTCCATGCCGGGCATGCTGAGGTCGCTGATCAAGAGATCCGGCTTGTCGGCGCCGATCTTGATCAGCGCTTCGAAACCATTGTGGGCCTTGATGAGATCGATCGGCGAGTCCCAACCCATCATTTCCAGCTCGTACAGGCGCAGCAAGGTGGTGTCGTCGTCGACGACCAGGACTTTCTTGCGCGTGTTGGGCGCCGGCTGCCGTGGCACGGGCGTGGTGCTGGACGGCGCCAGCGCTTCGCGGCGCTGGTCGACCAGCTTGGTTACCGACTGCATGGTGATGCGGCGATGCCCGCCGGCCGTTTTCCAGGCTTGCAGGATGCCGCTCTCGACCCACAGCTGGATCGTGCGGTGCGAGACGCCGATGATGCTGGCGGCCTGCTTGGTCGAACAGAACTCGTCCGCACCGGGATGGGGCGTGCCCACGTCGGTCTCTTTTGAATAATTATCTGCGGCAATTTTCATATTTATCGAGTTTAACGTTTTGGTGCCTAGCGTCAAGTTTTTGACGCGATCTCGGCACCCTTAACAGAGCAGGGTGGGCGTGCAGTCTCCTTTTGCCCACATCTGTTAATGCACTGCTACCGTAAAGCCGAGTGCGCCGTTTGTCACCGTAAATGCAAGTGCAAAGCTCAGCTGCAG
>JAKOOD010000106.1 GCA_022701635.1 Burkholderiaceae bacterium
TCGTGCACGGCCGCCTCGACGGTCCGCGCGCGGCCTTCGACGATCGGTTCGCCCCAGCCGACGATGCCGGCGTCGGTCTCGATCTTCAGCAGCATCCAGCGCGGCGGGATGCGGTAGGTGGACAGCCTGGTGATATTCATCAGCCAAGTGTACGCCCGGCTGCGAAATCGTGCTTCATATGGTCGTGCTGCGTGCGCGGCCTGCCGTGGACGCACAGATAAAGTTTATAGGCCGCAGCCTGTGCGGGATGTAGCGTACGCGGCAATCCGATGTTGCCCCGTAGCGAACCTTTCTGTTATGGGACTGGGCAACCGACTTGGGACTCCTTGTAAAATTCATCTTGATCTGGTGTCACTGCGTATGCCACCAGCTCCGCTTGATCACCAAGTACAGACCAGGTCATCAACTCCCGCACTTTTGCCTTCTCATATTCGGCGTCGTAGACCAATCGGACGTCATTAGGAAAACATGATGATCCGACAAGAACTGACGACTTGTACCTTCCAAGTTGAGCGATCGCAGTCTGGGCTGCTGAGACAAATTGCTCTTTCGGCATCGACGCTTTCATTGCTGGAGAACCGAGGTCATACAGCTGCGCGTAGTCCTGTTTTTCATAGAGCATGCGAAATTTTTCGACGCCGGCCAATGCACGGATCTTATCTTCATCGACATGCCCAGCCTTGAAATGGACATCGCACGCTGACAGCATTGCAGCACCTAGTAACATGAGTACCAAATAACGATAGTTTTTGCGCATGTATGTGTCTTGCTTGCCGATCCTACTAGCTCTTCTTAAAGTAGGAAATTTTGCTTCCGACGAAGTGTAGGTTCCTGGCACAACTCGGCCGTTCGACTCGGCACAGCATGTTTCCAAAGCCTAAAGGCCACATACGGTCGCGACCGGCAGCTCCCGACCCATAGCAGACGTTCGCATGCTCACGACCGTACACATCGTATTCGCCATCTGACAATTCGCCGCGTTAAGCAGAGCGCTTGACCGTTCGCCATTATTTTTGTTGCGCCCAGTCTGCAAAGTAGCTGGACTTGTAGGATGAACGTTGCGGCTTGTGTAGGAGAAGGCCTTTCAAAGAAAGGAAATGTTCTCTTTACATCGCTACCTCTTACGGATAGTTTTACACTTTCTCCTGATCAATGGCGCACTGTGCGCTCGATTGTGCGTGGCGCGCGACCGTGCTGCAGGAGAGGTAATGAAAGCAGGCACAGTAGTTCTGGTGGTGGATGACAACATGGATGCGGCAGACATGACTGCAGAATTGCTTCGGATGCATGGAATTTCTGTCGCAGTGGCCTACGGAGGTCCAGAGGGATTTGGCATGGCCATTAAAATCAAACCCGATGTAATCGTTTTAGATGTTGGCATGCCGGTGATGGACGGCTGCGCCGTGGCCGCAGCGCTACGCAAAGACGCCGCTTTCGTCAAAGTTAAGCTAGTGGCGCTGACGGCGTGGGGAGACACCGAGTCTCGGGAGCGAATCCGCGTCGCGGGTTTTGACCTCCATCTGACAAAGCCTGCTTCTTTGGCATCCTTGTTGAGCGCAGTCCAGCGTCCATCGCTTAGCGTGTAAATCGTTGGCGCCCTGTCTGCGTTAGAAGAACTGGTTGCTTTCGAGACGATTCCTTCGCGACGTTTGACTGCTTAGTTCAACATGCTCAGCCTTCTTTGCCCGCAAGGGCATGCACTCGGGATGAGAACACATTTGTCGGTTTGACTCACGATCCAAAAGCCGCAATTGCCATAGACCATCAAGGCGACGAAGAGTGGGCGTCTCTAGCGTCTAGCGGGATGTCCATGGTGAACGTCGTGCCTCGTTCAGGGCTGCTGTCGATGGTGACGCTGCCTCCATGGCTGAGCGCCACTTTCTTCACAAAAGACAATCCAATCCCCCAGCCCGA
Organism: Burkholderiaceae bacterium; assembly: GCA_022701635.1. Lineage (GTDB taxonomy): Bacteria > Pseudomonadota > Gammaproteobacteria > Burkholderiales > Burkholderiaceae_D > Telluria > Telluria phyllosphaerae. Next base: position 1,915 of record JAKOOD010000106.1, read on the forward strand.
GGGACCGCCCGCGCGCTCTCGCCGCAAATGCTCGAACAAGCGCTCGATCTGCTCTTCGGGCACGCTGGCGCCAGTGTTGTGGACAGACAGCGAAACGCGCTCCTCCCATCGTGACACGTGAACTGCTATCGGCCCGCCATCGCCGTATTTGATCGCATTGGAAAGAAGGTTGTCGATAGCGCGGCGCATCGAGTTGGCGCACCAAATGCCGCGAATCGATTCTCCGGTGACGGCGCAGCGCGCTTGTTTGGTTTCGTCGATTTGAGCGCACGCTTCGCGGGCGAGGTCGAGCAGATCAAAAGATGACAGGCTCAACGGTAGCCGCTCGCCACCGCCATAAGCGAGCGCGTCGAGCAGCTCGTCAAACATCGCGTTGAGCCGAGCGCCGTTGTCGATGATCTTGCGAGCAAGATCGCGTACCTTTTTTGGCATCTTGGGACTCGACAGCAACTGCGCCCGAAGCGACATGCCAGAAAGCGGATTGCGCATGTCGTGAGCCAGGGCGGCGGCCAGGCGGTCCCGCAGCAACGCGTGAGCCGAAGTGAATTCGCTGAGCGAATCGAGCATGGCCAAATCGATCGAGCGGCGCATCGAATGCCACTCCGATGCCGAAAGTGCTACGTTCGCTCGCTCAGTCGCTTTGGCGATTGATTCTTCAAGAATCTGGTATTCCAAAACGATTTCAACCGGGCCAAACGAGCTCAGCCGGGCACGCTCGTCGCCATGGGCGCGCGCGACAGTGCTTCCGCTCGTCGCAGTTTCACGCGGGCATTCCGGAGCGATCGCCTCAACCAAGTTGTCGTAAAAGGCTGGGAAGGTGTCGATCAGAATCGAGCGCGGCAACAAACTTGCCCCGTTGATCCGAGCGCAAGCCTCTTGTTCCCAAATATCGAGAACGGCATTTCGAAGAAGCGGGAGTTTTTGAAACGACTCTCCGCCTCGGCGCGCATCAATGTTTTGATCGGTCGAAAGCGACATCGTCGTTCCCGCTGAACTGGTTGAGTTGTGCCGTCGACACGCAAGCGCAGCGACCAATAATTAACTTAAATATATGCTTTTTCATAAATTTACGCGAGTAGTTTTTGAGACGCGCTCGCCCCCCCAAAGGAAAATGCCGAAGAAGCGCCACTAGAGGGTTGACAGAGGCTTTACTGCGCAAATCAGGCCCGCCCTGTATAGAGCCCGCCGGTCTCGCAGCCTGAACGGATGAAACCAGCCCCACAGAAGTAACGCACGACCAATTTGGAAACCTACAACGAAGCCTTCACGGCACGCGGCTTGCTGCTCATCTGGCTTGATCCGACGATGAACTGGCACGGCCACCTAGTAAAGATGCGCGCGTACAGGCGGGTAGACAAGCACACCAAGCGCGAACGCGATATCGGTCGCCATCGGGATACCGACGCCACCTTGGGTTACAGTCCCACCGTTGAAAACGAAGTGGATCAAAGCCGGTACCGCGATGCCGCCAGCTGCTGCCAACATCGGCAGCATGGCGCTGCGTGATTCACCCTTGAGCCATTAAAACGTAGGTCGTTTTAACGTCCTCTTCTGGCCAATGGCAGACGGTCGGACCAGCATAGCATGTTGCCAGGTCGAGAAATCTCGCGAAGTATCACGAACGTCCCCAACCGACCCAAATCGGACGTCGATAGCAAAGCAAGTCAAGGCGTGCGGTAGCCTCATGCGTCTGTGGGATACGATAGGGGTCTACTTCTCAGGTATCTCGCTATGAACTTGAACAATCTAGACGAAGACGAGTTTGCCCATCTTGCTCAGTGGGTAGCAGCAAGTGGTCCACAAACCACAGTTGATCTACGTACAGCTCCTGCGTGGCGGTTTGCACAGGCAAGGTTGGCTGTGGATGCCGGTGACCTCGAAGAATTTCCTGACATAAGCGAATGACCGCTCTTGGCCGGTTACAGACGTTGCTGAGTGCCCGCAATCGACCAGTTGAATCCAAGGCCGAATCAGGCCGTTAGATCCAGCTCAGCCCACTCGTCACCGGATTGCTCAAGGCCGCTCGACCCGCGCCACCAATCCGCGCCGGCCGTTGCGGTCGAAGGCCGCCACCTGGATTACCCCGCGCGCGCGGATCGGCCCGGCCACTGGCGGACTGCCGGCGGTCGGCAGGCTGCCGTCGGTCGTGTAGCGCAGGGTGACGCCGGGCAGCACATGGTTGACCTTCACCCCATCGCCTTCCACCAGCAGGCCTGGCGGCGCGATGCGATAGGCGACGCCGGGCTGCTCGAGGTCGAGGCGCGGCAGCACGCGCTGGCCCAGCGCGTTCACGAAGCCGGACCAGGCCGCGCGGTGCAGCGCCGCGGCCTTGGCCGCATCCTTTTCGGTGGCCCACGCCGGATCCGGCGCCCAGGCGCGCTCCGCCACCGCCAGCAGGCGCGGCATCACCATGTAGTCGAGGCGACCGGTGTCGCGCAGCGTCTCGCCGAAGATGGTCGCTTCCAGCCCGCGCACGTGGCGCTTGCCGTAGTCGGTCAGGCCGTCCTTGCCGGTGCGCGCGCCGGGGGCGGCGTTCTTCAGGTAGTCGAAGGGGATGAAATCGTAGACGTCGGCCAGCTCGATGTAGGCGCCCCAGGTCATGCCCGGCTCGTCGAAATTGGCGTTGTAGGCCATGTCCATGTACAGCCGGGTCACCGGCGCCAGCACGATGTCGTAGCCGGCGTTGGCCAGGCGGTAGGCGAAGTCCTCGGCGCCCTCGGTGTTGTTCCAGACCCAGGCACGGAAACCGCGCTGGGTAAAGCGCGGGTTCGGGATCAGCTTGCGCTGGCCGTCCAGCAGCGTGCTGCGCGCCGCCAGCTCTTCCCAGCCGGACGTGTACAAGCCGTGCTGGCGCAGAATGCCGTCGACGCGGTCGTAGAAGTAGTCCCACAGGTCGGCCACGCCGTCCAGGCCTTCCTTGCGCATGCGCGCCAGGCTCGCCGGCGAACGCTCCCAGGCGCCGTTGGCCAGTTCGTCACCGCCCATGTGGAGGGTGCGTAGCGGCACGCCGGCCTCGCGGTGCAGCGCCGCCACCTGGGTCACCACGTGCTCGATGAAGGCGAAGCTCGAATCGAGGCCGGGATTGATCACGTTGTCGCCGAACCACTGCGCCGAGCGGTAGACCGAGCGGTCGTCCGGGTCGTGCAGCAGGTAGCGGGCGGCGTCGGCGTCGCCTGCCGCCTGCAGGCGGCGCTGGCGCGCGGCCATCGCCTGCACCGCGGCGCGGGCGTGGCCCGGCATCTCGATTTCCGGGATGACGTCGATGTGGCGCGCGGCGGCGTAGCGCAGGATGTCGATATAGTCGGCGCGCGTGTAATAGCCGCTGCCGCGCGGGTCGCGCGGGTCGGGGCCGGAGCCGTAGGCCGGCTGCAGGCGCAGGCCGGGACGCTCGCTGTGGCCGCGCACCGCGCCGATGGCCGTCAGTTCCGGCAGGCCGGCGATCTCGAGGCGCCAGCCTTCGTCGTCGGTCAGGTGGAAGTGCAGGCTGTTCATCTTGTAGCGCGCCATCAGGTCGAGCCACTTGAACACGGTCTGCTTGTCCTGGAAGTTGCGCGCCACGTCGAGCTGGAAGCCGCGGTAGCCGAAGCGCGGGACGTCGACGATGGCCACTTCCGGCAGTGTCGGCGCGGCGCTGCCGGGCAGCGGCATCAGGTCGCGCAGGCTCTGCAAGCCGTAGAACACGCCGGCCGGGCTGTTGCCGACGATGGCGATGCCGCTGTCGGCGCGGATCGTCAGCGTGTAGGCTTCCGGCGACGACTGGCC
>JAKOOD010000121.1 GCA_022701635.1 Burkholderiaceae bacterium
GGTACCGGCGGCATCTCGATCAGGCCGCCGTCTTTTGATGGCGCCATGTCGAAGCTGTACATGTAACCCGGCAACAAGGCATCGCACACGCCGGCGAACCAGGCGGTATGGTCTTCGTCGCGGCCGAGCGCGCGCGCCAGGCCTTCGGGGTCGAACTTGGCCAGCGCGTGGATCAGTTCCTCGGTGCTGGCGCCGGGGGCATCGCCCCAGCCCATCACCGGATTGCCGTTGTAGTCGGCGCCCGAACCGTACCAGCCTTCGCGCCAGGGGCGCTGCATCCAGTCGCGCTGGCCGGTGAACAGGTGCCAGCGCCAGTGCAGGCCGGACGCCTTCGGCCAGGAATGCAGGTACAGCCTTTCATAGCCGGCCATGTGCAAATCGCGCACCATCGCCATCAGGCGCGCGTGCGGCATGCGGTCCGGCGGCGAGCGGCGGAAGCGGATCGCTTCGCCATCGGCGTGCTGCACGTCGTCGGTCGACAGATTCAGGTCGAGCGGACGCGCTTCATTGCCGAAACGTGCAGAAATCCAGCCGGTCAGCAGGTTGACGTGGGTGATGACGCCATAGCCGCGATGGCGGTGAAAAATGACGGTTCCGGGGGCGACGGGTTTCATGTGGTGCGATCAGTATGCTCATCCAATCCTGCCGATTTTAGCGCAGACCCATGGGGGTACACTACCGTTTGCGGCTATCATTACCCACCTTTTTTCACTGCCTTTCCAAACCATCATGACTTTGCGGATCATCGCCACCGGCGGCACTTTCGACAAACATTACAACGAGCTCAACGGTGTACTCGGCTTTGCCGAGAGCCACTTGCCGGACGTTATCAAACGCACGCGCATGACCATCCCGGTGGCCCTCGAAGTCGTTTCCCTGCTGGACTCGCTCGACATGCAGGATGCCGACCGCCAGCGCGTGCTGGGCGCCTGCCAGGCGGCGCCGGAAGGGGCGATCGTCATCGTGCACGGCACCGACACCATGCGCGAAACCGCCGAAGTGCTGGGTGCGGCCGTCAGCGACAAGACCATCGTGTTCACCGGCGCCATGATTCCCTATGAAATCGCCAATTCGGATGCGCTGTTCAACTTCGGCTTCGCCTGCGGCGTGGCCCAGGTGCTGCCACCCGGCGTGTATGTGGCGATGAACGGCAAGATTTTTAGTTGGGATAATGTGACCAAGAACCGGGCAGCCGGGGTCTTCCAGTCGGCCTGACCGGGTCGCGCTGACCGGGTCGCGCTGACCGGGTCGCCCGATCGCCAAATCGGATACGTTCACAATGCTCCTTTCCTAAAGGCTCCAGAACGCTGCGCAATGTCGCCCCTTCCTATAATTGTTTTTCCACGAAAGCAGGAGGAACGAACGATGAATGAGCAGCGTCCAACGTTAACCACCCGCCAAGGCCACCCCGTCCGCGACAACCAATCGCTGCGCTCGGTGGGTGAACGCGGCCCGGCGACCCTCGAGAACTACCAGTTCATCGAAAAGATCACGCATTTCGACCGCGAACGGATCCCCGAGCGCGTCGTGCATGCACGCGGCACCGGTGCCCACGGCTTCTTCGAAGCCTATGGCACCATCGGCGACGAACCCGCTACCAAATATACCCGCGCCAAGGTCCTGACCGACACCGGCGTGCAGACGCCGGTCTTCCTGCGCTTCTCGACCGTGATCGGCGCCAAGGAATCCCCGGAAACGGCGCGCGATCCGCGCGGTTTCGCCATCAAGCTGAAAACCGTCGAGGGCAACTGGGACCTGGTCGGCAACAACCTGAAGGTGTTCTTCATCCGCGACGCGATCAAGTTCCCGGACATGATCCACGCCTTCAAGCCGGACCCGGTCACCAACCAGCAGGAACCGTGGCGCTTCTACGACTTCATTGCGAACCATCCGGAATCGCTGCACATGGTTACCTGGGTCAAGAGCCCATGGGGTATCCCAGCCAACTACCGCGAGATGGAAGGTTCCGGCGTCAACACCTATAAACTGGTCAACGACCAAGGCATCGCCCACCTGGTCAAATTCCACTGGCAGCCCAAGCAGGGCGTGCGCAACCTGACCTCGCAGCAGGCCGCCGAGATCCAGGCCCACGACACCAGCCACGCCACGCGCGACCTGTACGATGCGATCGAGCGCGGCGATTATCCGGAATGGGAACTGTGCGTGCAGCTGATGCGCGACGGCGAGCACCCGGAACTCGATTTCGATCCGCTGGACGACACCAAGCGCTGGCCGGAAGACCAGTTCCCGCTGCTGAAGGTGGGCCGCATGGTGCTGAACAAGAACCCGGACAATGTCTTTGCTGAAACCGAGCAATCGGCCTTCGGTACCGGCGTGCTGGTCGACGGCATCGACTTCTCGGACGACAAGATGCTGCAGGGGCGTACCCTGTCCTACTCGGACACCCAGCGTTACCGCGTCGGCCCCAACTACCTGCAGCTGCCGATCAATGCGCCGCAAGAAAAGGCGCGCGCCCGCACCAACCAGCGCGACGGCCAGATGGCGTATGCCATCGACGATGGCGGCGAGAACAAGCACCTGAACTACGAACCGAGTCTGATCGGCGGCCTGCAGGAAGCGCCGCAGCCCGAGAAGGATTATCACCAGTACGTACAGGGCCACCTGGGCCGCTACCAGACCACCAGCACCGCCGCCGACTACAAGCAGGCCGGCGACCGCTACCGCAGCTTCGAGGACTGGGAGCGCGACGACCTGGTCGCCAACGTCGGCGGCGACCTCAGGAAATGCCCGGAAGTGATCCAGCTGCGCATGGTCTGGCACCTGTGGCATTGCGACGAGGACTACGGCCGCCGCGTGGCCGCGATCGCCGGCATCGACCTGGAAAAGGCGAAGGCACTGCCGCCGCTGCCGGGCAAGCCGGCACCGCACGCGAATCGCCAGGGTGCGACCTATACCAGCGGGCAGTCGGAAAACGGCGATAGCGGTGAGGTCAAGGAGCCGTCGACCACCGAGGAAGTGGCTGCGGGCAAGTAATTGACCGCATCTGAACATGCAAACGGCCCGGATGCGGATCCGGGCCGTTTTTTTTCCATCTCTCGACCGTTGTCGTAGGGTGGGCACCCCGTGCCCACGCGTAACGTATGCGGATTGCCGGCTTGTCTTAGGCTTTTGCTTCGCCGCCCAGCGCTTCCACCAGGTCCGCCAGCATCTTGGCCAGTTCGCCGGTCATCAGCATGATGTCGTTATCGAAACGCTCGTCGTCGCTGTAGGTGATGGTTTCGCCTTCCTTGATGACGTCCAGCGGCTTGATGCTCTTGATCGCCAGCTGTTCGGTCAGCACGAAGGAGATGCGGCTGTTCCAGGTCATGGCCAGGCGGGTGCACTGCTTGCCGCCGGCGATGTGGCGGCGGATGTCTTCCGGATCCAGCGAGTGCTTCACGTAACGCACGGTGGCCTTGCTCTCGCCGGTGGCGCGCAATTCCGTATCCTGGTCGATCGTGAAGTTGTACGGCGCCTCGTCCGATTCCAGCCAGCCGGTCATGACCGCTACCGGCGAGCTCTGCACGCGCACCGATTCCAGCGGCATCTTGTCGACCGCTTTCAGCAGCAGCTTGATGATGTCGTCGGCCTTGTTCGGGCTGGCGGCGTCGACCACCAGCCAGCCGTTGACCGGGTCGATCCAGGCCCAGGTGTTGCCGCGGATCGAAAATGCGCGCGGCAGCAGCTCATCCGCCACGCGTTCCTTCAGTTCTTTCATCGCCTTCTTGCCCGGCGGGAAGCCCTGCTGCTCTTCCAGTTCGGCGGCCTTGGCCTTGGCGACCTGATTGATGACCGAGCTCGGCAGCAGTTTCTTTTCGGTGCCCAGCATCATCAGCATCTGCTTGTTCACCACGTGCACCAGCTTGCCGTTGCCGCGCGGCGAATCCCAGCCCTGCTGCAGCAGTTCGTTGCTGTTGGCCGGCACGAAGGCTTGCGAGGCCAGCGCTTCTTCCAGCTGTTCAGGGGTATAGGCCCAGGGAGCGGGCAGGCGGTAAATCTGAAGATTCTTGAACCACATAAAATTGCTTTCGGTTATCTCTAAAATCCAGGGGAACGACATTCTACACGCTGCCGCGTGGCTCATTTCACGTGACAGGGCAGGCTTTTTTAATGTGTTGCACGTTCGTCAAACAGCTTGAGCTGTTCGACGACCTCGGTGTCGCTGAGGCGTACGCCGACGCCCAGCAGGCGCACCGGACGGCTGGCGCGCAGCCAGCCGGTTTCCAGCAGCCGCGCAAAGATCTCCAGGTTCGGCGCATAGCCGACGCACTCGACCGTCGTCTGCTGGAAGTCGGAAAATTTAATTTTCACGAACAGTTTGTTGATGAGGCGTTCGGCGCCATTGCGCTTGATACGGCCCTCCAAATGCGCCATCAATTCCGGCAGCAGCGCCACGCAGGCGGCCAGGTCGGGCACGTCCGGCGTATAGGTTTCCTCGGTGCTGATCGATTTCCGCTCGCGCACCGGATTGACGTCGCGGTGGTCGATCCCGCGGCTCAGCTCGTACAGCCGGGTCCCGAACGAACCGAAATGCTCTTGCAGCTTCGCGATCGGCCATTGGCGCAGGTCGCCGCAGGTATCCAGGCCCAGCCGGTTCATCTTGGCGGCGGTGACCTTGCCGACGCCGTGCAGCTTTTTCACCGGCAGCACCGCGACGAAGGCATCGACTTCGTCGGGCCGCACCAGGAACAGGCCGTCCGGCTTGTTCCAGTCGCTGGCGATCTTGGCCACGAACTTGTTCGGCGCCACGCCGGCCGAGGCCGTGATGCCGACGGTTTCAAAAATGCGGCGCCGGATCTCTTGCGCGATCAGGGTGGCGCTGCCCTTGCAGTGGGGCGACGCCGTCACGTCGAGATAGGCTTCGTCCAGCGACAGCGGCTCCACCAGGTCGGTGTAGTCCTGGTAGATTTCCATGATCTGGCGCGAGGCGATCCGGTATTTCTCCATGTTCGGCGGGATCACCAGCAGGTCCGGGCACAGCTTGATGGCCTGGGCGGTCGCCATCGCCGAATGGATGCCGTAGCGGCGCGCTTCGTAATTGCAGGTGGCGATCACGCCGCGCTGGTCATGGCGCCCGCCCACCGCCAGCGGCCGGCCGCGCAGCGACGGGTCGTCCCGCATCTCGACGGACGCGTAGAAACAATCGCAATCGCAGTGGATGATCTTGCGGACGGGAGCGTTCATACTGTAATTGCATACAGTATCACTGAATTGATACGCAGATGCAAGATATGCGTTATGCCGATGTTCGCGTGGGCTCGGGGAGCCCACCCTACGGCTTGCGCGGCATCGTAGGGTGGGCACGCCGTGCCCACGCGGCATCATGCATTGACGTTACGCCACGATTCAACGGGTCGCGCTGGAATAGCTGCACGCCTTGACCACGTTCGGCAGCGGATCGCCGAAGGTCGCATTCGAGCACGCCGCCGAACCGGTGAACACGCGCGACACGAAGCTACTGTTGGCGCCGTAGCGCACCTCGCGCGTGCCGCTGAACGAACAAGTCCCGCCCTCGTTCGCGCAGGCGGTCCAGGTCACCGGTGCCGGCGCTTCCACGGTCGCGCTCGAATAGCTGCACGACTTGACCACGTTCGGGATCGGGTCGCCGAACACGGCGTTGGTGCACGCGGTCGAGCCGGTCACGACCTTCGTCACGAAGCTGTCGTTGGCGCCGTAGCGCACTTCGCGCGTGCCGCTGAACGAGCAGGTGCCGCCTTCGGGCGCGCAGCTGGTCCAGGTCACGGCCGGGGCCGGCGAGGAGGTCCCGGCCAGCGCCGCGTTGACGGCGGCCTGGGCATCGACGATGCCGGCGCCGCAGCCGTTGCAAGTGGCCGGGAAGGCGCGCGCCGTCGATTTCAGCGTCGCCTCGACCTGGTCCGGGGTCAGGTTCGGATTCGCCGCCAGCATCAGCGCGGCCACGCCGGCCACGTGCGGGGTCGCCATCGAGGTGCCCATGTAGTAGGCGTAGCTGTCGGCGGCCGGTGTCGAGGTACCGCTGTTGAGGGTCGACAGGATGCCGGCGCCGTTGTCGCCGCCCGGCGCGGCCACGTCGACCACGCTGCCGTAGTTCGAGTACGAGGCCTTGCCGCCGCTGCGGCCGACCGCCGCCACCGCGATCACGCCGGCGCAGTTGGCCGGGCTCGAGTTCGCGGCGTCGACGTTCGAATTGCCTGCGGCAACCACCACCAAGGCGCCGCGCGAGCGGGCGCCGTTGATGGCGTTCTGGGTGGTCGTGTCGCAGCTGCCGCTGCCGCCCAGCGACAGGTTCAGCACGCGTGCCTTGTTGGCGTTGGCCGGCACGCCGTTGACGCTGCCGCCCGAAGTCCAGACGATGGCGTCGGCGATGTCGGAGGTATAGCCGCCGCAGCGGCCCAGCACGCGCGCCGGGACGATCTTCGCGTTGTAGGCGATGCCGGCGATGCCCACGCCGTTGTTGGTGCGCGCGGCGATGGTGCCGGCCACGTGGGTGCCGTGCCAGCTCGAGGCCTGGTCCTGGCCCGGGACGCCCGCCGCGCAGCTGCCCGCCGGGGTCCAGTCGCCGGGGTCGCTGGCGTCATTGTCGCGGCCGTTGCCGTCGTTGGCGATGCTGGTGCTGGCGATGAAGTCGTAGCCCTGCAGGATCTGGCCGGCCAGGTCGGCGTGCGGACGGTAGCCGGTGTCGATCACGGCGACGTTGATGCCGCTGCCGGTCGAGCGGTCCCAGGCGCCGGTCACGTTAATGCCGCCGGCGGCTTCGTACAAGTCCCATTGCTGGCTGTAGCTGGGATCGTTCGGGACCGCCATCGCGCTCATGATGCGGTCCGGCTCGGCGTAGTCGACGCTGGCGTCGCGCGCCTTCAGTTCCGCCGCCAGCTGCCTGGCCTCGGCCAGCGACATGGTGCGGCTGAGCTGCAGCACGTTGGCGCCGGTCGCGGTCGCGCGCAGCCCGCGCAGGGTCATGCCGAACTGCTGGCCGGCACGGTCGATCACGGCCTGGCGCGCGGCCGACAGCGCATTCGCCGGGACGGCGGCCGGCGCCTTCAGGCGCGAGGTGTCGACGGCATCCTTGTAGCGGACGATCAGGCGGTCGGTCTGGGTGATGTAACGGGTCGGTTTCGCCGCGTCCTGCTGGCCTGCGCTGGCGGCCAGCGGGCCGCTGACGGCGAGCGCCGCCATGCAAAACTTCAACACGGTGGCGATCTTGCTGTGCTGTGTCATTCTGCTTCCTCTTGGGGTTGCTCTTGATGAGCCGAGCCCGCAAGCCTAGCCGAGAATGCTAGCGTTGAGTCTGCTTTAGTGACGTTCGCAACGGGAAAATTTTTGTCAAGTTATTGATTACTAACGAAAAAGTGATCATATAAACAAAAAAAAGGCGCTCCGGGGAGCGCCTTCTCATCAAAGCAACAACGAGCGTCGCGGTTTTACCAGGACAACTTCAGGCTGTACTTGCCGCTGGTCGAGCCGGTACCGCCGCTGTAGTACACCACGCGCACGTAGCGCGCCGCGGTCGTGCTGCCGGTGTTGGCCGAGCTGGCGCTGTCGACCGCGCCGGCGCCGTTTTCGCTCAACGCCAGCTGGGTACCCGCATTGTTGTAGATGGCCAGGTCGTAGTCCGAGCTCGCGTTCGGGGTCAGCACCGCGCTCAGGGTCTTGCCGGCCGGGACTTGCACCACGAAGTAGTCGGTGTCCGCGCTGCTGGCCATGGTGCCGTTGACGGTGGTGCCGGTGGTGGTCACGCTGTTGGCGGTGCCGAGCGTGTTGTTCGACTCGGCTTCCGAGACCGTCGGACCGGTGGTGGTGCTGCTGCCGGTGGCGGCGTCGACCGCGGCCGAGGCATTCACGATGCCGGCGCCGCAGCCGCTGCACGAGGCCGGGAAGGCGCGCGCGCTCGACTTCAGGCGGGCTTCGACCTCGTCCGGCGTCAACGCCGCGTTTTTCGCCAGCATCAGCGCCACCACGCCGGCCACGTGCGGGGTCGCCATCGAGGTGCCCATGTAGCCGGCATAGCTGTCGGCGCCCGGCGCCTTGGTGCCGGCGTTCAGGGTCGACAGGATCGCTGCGCCGCTGTCGCCGCCCGGCGCCGCCACGTCGACGATGGTGCCGTAGTTCGAGTAGGACGCGCGGCCGCCGGAGCGGTTGGTCGCCGCCACCGTGATCACGCCCGAGCAGTTGGCCGGGCTGCTGTTGCTGGCGTTCTGCGCCTCGTTGCCGGCCGCGACCACGACCACGGTGCCGCGCGAACGGGCGCCGTTGATGGCGTTCTGGGTGGTGGTGTCGCAGGCGCCGCCGCCGCCCAGCGACATGTTGATCACCTGCGCCCGTGCCGCGATGTTGGGCACGCCGGACACGGTGCCGCCCGAGGCCCAGATGATGCCGTCGGCGATGTCGGAGGTGTAGCCGCCGCACTTGCCGAGCACGCGCACCGGCACGATCTTGGCGCCGAAGGCGACACCGGCCACGCCGCTGCCGTTGTTGGTGAGCGCGGCGATGGTGCCGGCCACGTGGGTGCCATGCCAGCTCGAATTCGAGGCCGGCTCGCCGGCGCCGCATTCGCCGGCGGCGGTCCAGTCGCCCGGATCGCTGGCGTCGCTGTCGCGGCCGCCGCCGTCGTTGGCGATGGTGGCGTCGGAAATGAAGTCATAGCCGGCCAGGATCTGGCCGGACAGGTCGGCGTGCGGACGGTAGCCGGTGTCGATCACGGCGACGCGGATGCCCGATCCGGTCGACTTGTCCCAGGCGGCCGGCAGGTTCATGCCGCCGGTGGCTTCGTACAGGTCCCACTGCTGGGTGTACATCGAATCGTTCGGCGTCAGCAGCGGCTTCATGATGCGGTCCGGCTCGGCGTATTCGACGTTCGGATCGCGCGCGGCCACCTCGGCGGCCAGCTTGGCGGCGTCGGCCAGCGTGGTCTTGCGGTCGAGCTTGATCACGCGGGCGCCGGTGCCGATGCGGTGCGATTCCTTCATCAGGAAGCCGAACTGCTGGCCGGCGCGGTCGAGCACGGCCTTGCGTGCGCTCGACAGTGGCGCAACGGACAGCGCGGAGGCGGCCGCAACCTTGCCGGCCTTGACCGCCACCGGCGCGGCTTCGTCCTTGTACTTGACGATGATGCGATCGGTCTGGTCCACGATGGCCATGCCGCGCGCGGCGGGCGTGGCGGCGTCGTTCACGGACACACCCGCGAAGGCGGCCCCGGCACCCAGGCCGAGGACGGCTGCGGCGCACAATTTCAACACTGCGGGATACATCGATTGCTGAGACTTCATGTTTCTTCCTTAGGTAAGAAAAACACAAAAGCTGTAGGTTTCCGCAAGCACTTGAATGCTTGAGATCTGATTGTCCCGGTGCGGCATCGATGCACCGGGCGTCCGTCTTGACAGCGGACAAACCACACTACTCCTGCTCAGCAATGTGTGGATGAATTTCACAATTGTATTCAATACATATACAACACAAAAACCCAGGAT
>JAKOOD010000128.1 GCA_022701635.1 Burkholderiaceae bacterium
GCGCTTCGCCCTGCCCTCGAGCGACGGCCGGGTCGACCCGGCCCTGCTGCAAGACCTCAAGGCACGCCTGGAAGTCGATCCGCCCGAGCTGCTGTTCGCCGCCGTCGACGTGGCCGAGTTGCGCCAGGTCCGCACCTTCGTCGGCGCCACGCTGCCCGTGTACGGTGGCGCCTCGATCAATCCCGGCCGCACGCCCGGCCTCGGCGCCACCGAGCTGGACGGCATCCACGTGGTCGACCTGCCCTGGCTGGTGCTGCCGGACCACCCGGCGGTGATGGTCTACCCGCGCCAGGCCGATCCGGAAACCCCACTCTACATGCAGCGCCTGTACGCGCTCGGCATCGACGCCTTCCTGGTCGCACGCCAGCTCGCCGCACAGCAGGCTGCGGCCCCCGCGGGGGCGTCGAGCATCGACGGCGTCACCGGCCGGCTGAGCTTCGGCGCCAACGCCGGCCTGACCCGGCGCGAAGCGGCTGCGGTCTATCGCGACGGTAACTTCACGCCGGTCGAACCGGGACCCTGACATGTGGCCGACCCGCCTGTCGCAGAAGCAGGAACAGGGTCGGCAGTGGGAAAATACGGCGCAGCTGTATCTTCAGCGTCACGGTTTGGTGCTGATCGAAGCGAATTTCCGGTGTAAGCTCGGCGAGATCGATTTGATCATGCGCGAAGGCAGCACCCTGGTCTTCGTCGAGGTGCGCCAGCGCGCCGCTGGTGCGCAAGTCGGCGCCGCCGCCAGCATCGGTCCCGCCAAGATCCGCCGCATCGTGCGCGCCGCCCAGGTCTACCTGCAGCGCTGCCCCCGTACGCCGCCCTGCCGCATCGATGTCGTCGCGATCGACGGCGGCCGCATCGACTGGCTCAAAAATGCCATCGAGGGCTGACCGGACTGCCTTTACTGGCAGGCTTGCCACCTTTTCAAGTGTAAGCATTTTTTGCAGCACTTGATCGTCTGCCTTTGCCACTGCACTATAATCTTCGACCATGAATACTCAACGCATCCTCGCTCACTTCCAGGAAAGCGCCGACCTCAAACTGAAGTCGGGCGCCCTGCTGGCACAACCCATTTCCGACGCCATCGAACTGATGTTCAATGCGCTTTCGAATGGCAACAAGATCCTTGCCTGCGGCAACGGCGGCTCGGCCGGCGATGCCCAGCACTTCGCCGCCGAGCTGGTCGGCCGCTTCGAGCGCGAGCGTTTCCCGCTGCCGGCGATCTCGCTCAGCACCGACACCTCGATCATCACGGCGGTCGGCAACGACTACAGTTTCAACGAGATCTTCAGCAAGCAGGTGCAGGCGTTCGGCCAGTCCGGCGACATCCTGCTGGCGATTTCGACCTCCGGCAACTCCGGCAACGTGCTGGCCGCGGCCGAAGCCGCGCTCGAGCGCGAAATGCGCGTCGTCGCCCTGACCGGCAAGGACGGCGGCAAGCTCGGCCGGCTGCTGACCGAAGCCGACGTCCACATCAACGTGCAGCATGCGCGTACCGCCCGCATCCAGGAAGTGCACCTGGTGGCGATCCACAGTATCTGCGACGGTCTCGACGTCGCCCTGTTCGGAGAAGAAGATGCAAGTTAAACCCGCCGCCCTCCACCTGCTGCGTCCCCTGTCCAAGGCCGTGCTGTGCGTCGCCCTGCTGTCTTCGCTGCAAGGCTGCATCGCGGTCGTGGCGGGCGCTGCCGTAGGCGGCGCGTTTGCCACCGTCGACCGCCGCTCGCTCGGCGCGCAGACCGAAGACAAGGCGATCGCCGTCAAGGCCGACACCCGCCTGCCGGGCATCGTCGGCGACGCTGGCCACGTCAACGTCAACAGCTACAACCGCAAGGTGCTGCTGACCGGCGAGGTGCGCGACGAAGCGATGAAGCGCGCGGTCGAGAACGAGGTGCGCAGCATCGCCAACGTCGATACCGTGAGCAACGAACTGGAAATCGCCGGCCCGTCGAGCTATACCTCGCGCTCCAGCGATGCGCTGATCACCAGCAAGGTCAAGCTCAGCCTGGCCGACAAGAACACCATCAAGGCCACCTCGTTCAAGGTCGTGACCGAACGCGGCAATGTCTACCTGATGGGCCTGGTGACCCAGCGCGAAGGCAATATCGCAGCCCAGGTGGCACAGGGCGTGGCCGGCGTCATGCGCGTGACCAAGATCTTCGAATACATCAGCGAAGAAGACCTGCGCTCGCTCCAGCCGCAGCAGGCGCAAGCCCAGTAACAGTTGTAAAGCGCCTGTCAAAGCCTTCAGGGCAAGAGATGCGGCTTGCCGACGCATCGTCGAAGACAGTACGCCAAGTACGGCGAGACGGTACGACGCAGCCATGGAGGCTTTGTCGGGCGCTCGGCAAAGATGAGGGGGCGGGACTATAATGGTTCGTCCCCCCATATGGATGAGATGAGACCATGACTGCTTCCACGCGTTCCTGGATCAAGCCGGCCGCCATCGGCGCGGCCGTGCTGGCGCTTGCCGGCGGGGCCTATGTCGCCGTCTTTAGCCAGCAGCAGGCGCCCGACGTCACCTTCATCGGTATCGATGGCCAGAAGATCAGCTCGCAAGACTTGCGCGGCAAGGTCGTGATGATCAATTTCTGGGCCACGTCCTGCACCACCTGCGTGAAGGAAATGCCGCAGATGGTCGAGACCTACAACAAGTACAAGGGCCAGGGCCTGGAATTCGTCGCCGTGGCGATGAGCTACGACCGCCCCGACTACGTGCTGAACTATGCGGCCACGCGCCGGCTGCCGTTCAAGGTCGCGCTCGACGCGGGCGGCGACCTGGCCAAGCAGTTCGGCGACGTCTCGATGACACCGACTACCTTTGTCATCGGCAAGGATGGCAAGATCCTCAAGCGCTACCTGGGCGAGCCCGATTTCGCCTCGCTGCACGCGCTGCTGGAAAAGTCGCTGCACACGCAAGCCTGAGCGCGCGCAAAGACGCCCTGGCCGATTGCTCCAAGCTTGACGCGCCCGCTGACGCTGTTCCACACTGGCGCGGCCAAGGAGACTATCCATGCGCAAGCTGATCACGTATGCCCCTGCGCTCGCCTGCCTGCTGGCGGCGGGCTGCACCAGCGTCGATCGCGGCCTGCATCACACGATCGTCCTGCACTACCAGCACGTCGCCAACGTCCACCGCATCGATTTTTCCAGCCCCTTGGCGCTGGCGCAGCGCAGCAGTCCGGTGGACGCGGTGCTGCCGCTGGAATCGCAGGGCTTCTGGGCCGTGTTCCTGCTGTGCAGCGTGGATGCGAGCGGCGCGTATGTCCCCAGCTTCTATGTCGACGTCGACCGTTTCCGTGTGCGCTACGGCAAGCAACACTTCGGACCGCTGCGTCCCTGGACCCTGCGTCTCGACAACACGACCGACCTGAATACCCGTACCGACACGCCGGCCATCGCCCAGGCCATCGCCATGGAAATCCAGGAAGGTCCGTCGAGCCAGGTCTTCCGGCACGGCTTTTATGGCGGACTGGATTACCGCTTCGCCATCTATATACCGCGCGGCTTGCCCGACTATTCCGGCGATGCATTGACGCTGCGCTACGACGGCGGCCAGACCCTGGTGCTGGGCAATGGTTATCCGCCATCGGACATCCCGCTTGCCGGCCTCGGCGGCACGGGCATCGCGTCGCGCTGCCTGCCCTAGCGGGGGGTGCCTAGCCGGGGGCGCCTAGCCGGGGCGCCTGGCCGGGCGCTGTCCATGCCATGCCGGCCTTACACTGTCGATCCCGATCGATCAGGCCTGGAGGGGGCGATGGACCAGCAAAACGACAGTATCACGGCGGCGCAGGCTTACCAGGCCATGCTGGCTTTCCTGCAGCGCGAAGTGGAACTGACCGAATCCAGCGACCTGGCCGACCTGGTCAGCAAATACCGGCTCGGCGCCGATGGCCGCCTGGCGGACCCGGCGCTGTGGAACGCGTGGCTGGGAGCGGTCGGCAAGGTCGTGCAGGGACATAAGCCGGCCTGACTGCATACCGAAGCGCACTATCTTCATACTGATATTGCGTTTAGGGCATTGTTTCCTGCGTGATAGGATGAACCGACAACCAACACCTGGAAGTCGCTTTGCTCTCCAACCTTGAACTCATCACCCGGCTCGGCCTGGCAGCCCTACTCGGCGGCGCCATCGGCTTCGAACGCGAACGCCTGTCGTGGGCGGCCGGCTTGCGCACCCACATGCTGGTCTGCGTCGGCGCCTGCCTGTTCATGATCGTCTCCGCCTTCGGTTTCATGGATGTGCTGGCGCACGAGCACGTGTCGCTCGACCCGTCGCGCGTGGCGGCCCAGGTCGTGTCCGGCATCGGTTTCCTGGGCGCCGGTTCGATCCTGCTGCGCGGCGAAATCGTGCGCGGCCTGACCACGGCCGCTAGCCTGTGGTCGGTAGCGGCGGTCGGCCTCGCCGCCGGTGGCGGGCTCTACGTTGCTGCGGTGGCGACCACCGTCATCATCCTGATCATCCTGGCCGGCATCAAGCCACTGGAACGCTGGTATTTTTCGTCGCGCCAGCGGCGCGAGGTCCTGATCGGCGCCGAACGGGGACGCCTCACGCTGCACGTGCTGGAACGGGAAATCGGCCCGGTGACCGCGCGCATCAGCACCTTCATCGTCCAGCATAGCGAAGAAGCGGCCAGCAACGACGAGGTACTGATCGCGTTTTCGCGCATGTCGGAAAACGAGTTCCGGGATTTGGCGGACAAGCTGCGGCGGATTCCCGGGGTACTCAAGCTGGAGGTGAAGGGGCGGCCGGACCGGAGGGCGCGTTGATGCGCCACCACACCAGCTAATAAGATATGTCGTCTCTGGCATTGCCGGAGACGACTCCCCGCGAAGGCGCAGACGACGGCTGGAAGCCGCGGGACTCACCAGCGCCCCTTCTCCTTCTTCGACTGCCGCTTGCGCGCCGCCGAATTTTGCTGCTGCAACAGCGCATCGACTCGCTCCGACGCCTCGCGCGCCAGCTGCTGCGCCAGCTCGAGGCTGGGAAAGTATTCCGGCATGCGGTATGCAAGCCAGGCATAGGCCGAATACATGCGGCAGGTGTCCTCGACTTCCTGCAGGTTCTGCCAGAACAATTCCTGCTCCTGCACCTGCAGCTTGCACACTTTTTTACGGGCCAGCGATTGCGCCCAGTGGGTCCAGGCGGTTTCCAGCGCCGCTACCCTGGTCGAGATCGGCACCAGGGACAGCGTGAATTTCTCGGCCACGCTCAGGTCCAGCGTGTCGAGCCATTCGGCGCGCTCGTTCTGTTCCTCGGTAATGCGTGGATAAAAAAAGCCGTCCGGCACGTCGATGTTGTGGACAAAACGTTTTAATAGTTTCACCAGCGACGTTTCGCCGGTTACCGCCGAGATCCGGTGCAATTGCTCGATCGTCGGCGCCACCGCAAAGCCGCTGGCCTTGACCGGCGCGATCTTTTCCTTCATCAGCGAGCGTATGATCTCGTGGGTGTCGTCGTCGTAGCCGGCGACAAAACCTTCTTCATGCACGCCGTAGCGCCCGGCGCGGCCGGCGATCTGCTTGGCCAGCGCCGCCGAAATCTCTTCCTCTTCGTAGCCGTTGTACTTGACCGCGGTCGTCATCACGATGCGCTGGATCGGCATGTTCAAGCCCATGGCGATGGCAT
>JAKOOD010000143.1 GCA_022701635.1 Burkholderiaceae bacterium
TCAAGGGTTTCTATCTCGGCCTGTTCCTGATCGCGCTCGGCTCGGGCGGCATCAAGCCGCTGGTGTCCTCGTTCGTGGGCGACCAGTTCGACCACACCAACAAGGACCGCGCAAAGGTGGTGTTCGATGCCTTCTACTGGATCATCAACTTCGGCTCCTTCTTCGCCTCGCTGCTGATGCCGGTGTTCCTGCGCGACTACGGTGCGGCGGTGGCCTTCGGCATCCCCGGGATCCTGATGCTGATCGCGACGCTGGTGTTCTGGAGCGGCCGCAAAAAGTATGTGCACGTGCCGCCGAGCGCGGCCGATCCGCATTCGTTCACCCGCGTGGCGCGCACCGCCCTGCTGGCCCGAAAGGCCGGCGCCGGCCGTCCCGGCCTGGCGGTCGCCGGCATCGGCGCGGCGGGTGCGGTGGCCTCACTGGCCATGAGTCCGTCCTGGGGCTTCGTGATCGCCGCCTGCACGGCCCTGGTGCTGCTGCTCGCCTTTGGCGGCACCGGTGTCGCCATGCAGCTGGAACGCGCGCGCGGCATCCACCCCGACGAGGCGGTCGACGGTGTGCGCGGCGTGCTGCGCGTCCTGATCGTGTTCGCGCTGGTCACCCCGTTCTGGTCGCTGTTCGACCAGAAGGCCTCGACCTGGATCGTGCAGGCGGGCGGCATGCTGCGCCCGACGCTGCATCTGTTCGGCGGCGAGTTCCGCTTCGAGCCGGCCCAGATGCAGGCCCTGAATCCGCTGCTGGTGATGCTGCTCATCCCGGTCAACAACCTCGTCGTGTTCCCCGCGTTGCGCCGCCTCGGCTGGGAGCCGACCGCGCTGCGCCGCATGACCGCCGGCATCGCGTTATCCAGCCTGTCGTGGGTCGCGATCGGCACCATCCAGGTGGTGATGGATGGCGGCACGGCGGTCTCGATGGCCTGGCAGATCCTGCCTTACGCGCTGCTGACCATGGGCGAGGTGCTGGTCTCGGCCACCGGCCTCGAATTCGCCTACAGCCAGGCGCCGCGCTCGATGAAGGGCGCGATCATGGCCTTCTGGTCGCTGGCGGTGACGGTCGGCAGCCTGTGGGTGCTGATCGTGAACGCCAGCGTGCGCAACGAGACCGTGCTGGGCCACATCGCCAGCACCGGCCTGGGCGTGATGGCCTTCCAGATGTATTTCTTTGCCGCGTTCGCCTTCATCGCCGCATTGGCCTTCGGCTGGTATGCGACGCGCTACCGCATGGTAAACAACTACCGTAATGAAGCCGCTTAGTCAGTCCGACAAGCGGTCCCGCTTTTCGTTTCAAGATTGCCGATTCATGAATAGAACCTTCCCCACCGCCGGCGCCGCATCGATCATGTCGATGGCGCTGCTGGCCGGCGGCGCGCATGCCGCCGTCACCCCCGAGGCTTGCGAAAGCAGCGCCTTCCAGATCAATCAGCACCCGGCCGCCGCCAGCTTCGATGCGCGCGCCGTCTGGCTCGATAGACGCCTGCTCAAATGGCCGGGCGCCGACGCCGGCGCCGTCTTCAAGCTGTACTACGCAGCGAACGGCACCATCACGGCGCCGGCCGGCGGCAAGGCCGGCGGCGCGAGCGGCTTCATCACGCTCGAGCGCTTCACCGGCACGGTGCCGGCCGCCGCCGCGGCGCGCTTCAAGTACCTGGCCGACGGTCCGGTCCTGCAGGTGCGCGAGCGCGATGCCGACGACCTGCGCGCCCTGCTGCGCCAGCAGCTGGTGCTGGTGCAGGAAGACGCACAGGGCAGCGTGCGCGCCGCCACCCGCATCCAGGTGGCCGGTGCCCTGGACGACCTGTACGCGGCCGCGGCCGGCCTCGACAAGCTGGGCGCGAGCGTCGCCGCCAACCGCACCGCCTTCACCCTGTGGGCGCCGACCGCCCAGCAGGCCGCGGTCTGCATCTACAACGGCCCCGCCAAGCCGACCGGCGCGGTGTACCAGATGCGCTTCGACGACAAGACCGGCGCCTGGAGCGTGGCGCTGCCGGGCGACCTCTCGGGCAAATACTACAAATACGCGGTCGACGTGCCGGTCGACGGCGCCGGCATCGTGCGCAACATGGTGACCGATCCGTATTCGGTCAGCCTGAGCGCGGATTCCAGGCGCAGCTACATCGGGCGCCTGGATGCGCCGCGCCTGAAGCCGGCCGGCTGGGATACCGACCCGGCGCCGCAGACGGTGAAGCAGCCGACCGACATGGTGGTCTACGAACTGCACGTGCGCGACTTCTCGGTCAACGACGACAGCGTTCCATCCGAGCACCGCGGCAAATACCTCGCCTTCACCGACACCGGCAGCAGGGGCATGCAGCACCTGGCGGCGCTGGCCAAGTCCGGCCTGACCGACGTCCACCTGCTGCCGGTGTACGACATCGGCAGCGTGCCCGAAACCGGCTGCGCCGTGCCGGCCCCCTTCGGCCCGGCCGACGGCCTGGCCCAGCAGGCGCTGGTGAAGAAGACCGCCCAGACCGACTGCTTCAACTGGGGCTACGACCCGTATCACTACAACGCGCCGGAAGGCAGCTACGCCACCGATCCGGGGCGCGCCGAAGTACGCGTGCTCGAGTTCCGCAAGATGGTCGCCAGCCTGCACAAGGCCGGCCTGCGCGTCGGCATGGACGTGGTGTACAACCATACCTTCAAGGCCGGCCAGGACGAGAAATCGGTGCTGGACCGCATCGTGCCCGGCTACTACCACCGCCTGGATGCGAAAGGCGCCGTCGAGCAGTCGACCTGCTGCGACAACACCGCCACCGAAAATCTCATGATGGGCAAGCTGATGATC
>JAKOOD010000172.1 GCA_022701635.1 Burkholderiaceae bacterium
TGTCCAGTAGCTGCCCAAATTAAACTATGCTAGTAAGCCCGTCGATCGGGACGCATGCGGAACGCCACCCGCTGGACAGCGTTCCTGCCACCCCGTCTATTCCAGCACGATGGTCCCCTTCGCCAGAAGCCCGCCGCCCGATGGCGCACGCGTATTGTCGTAGTCGACCACCTCACGCTCGCTGGCCGGATCGGCATGCCAGATCTTCAGCGCAAACCGGCCCTGCCGTCCCCCGGGCAGCGTCGCCGACGTGGCCAGCCTGAACCTGTAGCCACCCGTGCCCTTGACGCTACCGCTGCCCTCGAACACACCCTGGGTTCCCTGCCGGCCCAGCATGCGCACGTCCTGGCTGCGGAACGGCAGGCCAGGCAGGTCGAAATGCAGCCTGGCCGGCATGCCGGCTGCCGATGCGGTCGCGGCCAAGGGCGCGGCCAGCGGCGCGATCAGGCTGAAGCGTGCCGTGCCCGCATACAGCGGTGCCTGCCTGAACGCCCCTGCCGGCGACGTCACCACCCCGCTGCCGGCCACCATCCCGCCCGCCGCCGCCGTCACGACGACCTCATGGCTGACCGCGGTATTGCGGCCCTTGCGGTCGACCACCGTGGCCGTGACCCGGTACACGCCGGGCATGGCAAAACTGTGGCTGGCGCTGGCGCTGCCGGCGCCAGCGCGCTCGCTGACCCGGCCGGCCTGGGCGCCGCTGCCGTCGCCCCACGACCAGCTGACGCTGCGCGTGCCGACCCCGTCCTCGTCGACGAAGCCGACCGCGGCCTGCAGCGGCACGCCGGCCTTGACCAGGGCCGGCGCCACGACCGGGCCGAGCAGATGGCCGCATGGACGCCCCGTGTCCGGCCGCAGCAGCACCAGCCCGGCATTCGAGGTCGCCACGATCGCGCCGCTGTCGTTGATCGCGAGCGCATCGTCGAGCACCAGGCCGGGCGGCGCACGGCGCAGGTAGCGGTTCAGGTCGAGCATGCCCTGCGGTGCGGTCCAGACGAAGGCGCGCCAGTCGCCGGCCTTGTCTTCCGCGAAGCCGACGATCTGGCCGGCGGCGTTGACGCCGTCGGCGCGCGACGACGCGCCGCCGAGCGTGCCGAGATTGCGCATGCCGCCGCTGCGCGTCCAGGACATCGCACGCTGGACGTCGTCGCCAACATTGATCAGGCCCGCCATGTGCAGGCCGGGCGTCATGGCGGTGACGAAGGCCGCGCTGCCGCCGGCGGTCCCGAGATCGCGCATGCCGCCGGCGCGCGTCCACAGGAAGGGGCGATATGCGATCGCGTCGAGCGAGGGAATATGGTTGCCGGCCACCTCGCCGTCGGCGCCGACGGCCACCACCAGCGCATCGTAGCTGTTCAAGGTGTCGATATCGACCATGCCGCTGCCGCGGGTCCAGGCGAAGGCATGGCGGCTGCCGTCCGCGGTCGCCGACGAACCGGCGATCAGGCCGCCATCGTTGAGGGCGCCGGAGAAGGAAGCGCTGCCCAGGCCCGGCGTCAGGGCGCCCAGGCTTTCGCTGCCGCTCGCGGCGCTCCAGCGGAAGGCGCGCGGCAGGAAGTCGGCGTAGGACGAGCCGGTGACGACGCCATGGCGGTTGATGGCCGCGCCGCTCGACTCGCCGCCGCCGGTGGGCGTGCCGATGTCGAGCATGCCGGCGCCGGCACGCCAGACGAAGGCATGCTGGACGCCGCCGGCGGTGAGGGAGCTGCCGGTCACCTGTCCCAGGTCGTTCAGGTCGTTCGCCAGGGTCTCGCCGCCCAGCGTGCCGATATCCTGGACGCTGCTGCCGTCATAGAAGTAAGCCACCGCGCCGGCGTCGGCCTGCATCGAGAACGCCACCTGGCCCCCGGCATTGATGCGCGGGAGCGTGGCCAGCAGGCCGGGGGCCAGGTTGATCACGCGGTAGGTGGTATTCGCGCTGACGTGTTTGCCGTCTGTTGCCGCGGCCAGCTGTGGCGGTCGTGACGGCTGTGCCTGCTGAGCTGCTGCAGTGCCCGCCACCGCCAGCGCGACCAACAGCATTTCTCGAACGCGTTGCATGTTTTCTCTCCAGATAAGGATGGAAAAACCGGCCTTGTCACGGGCGGTATCGGATAGCCCGCCGATCATGCACGATGCATTGCGCTGCCGGTTGCGATTAAACAAGCGTCTTTCAAGCGGCCTGGGCGCCCGCAGTCATGTATTCGAGAACAACAAACGGAGTGTTCCGGATGTTGGCCCTTCCTATACTTTGTCACCGCTGGCGGCAGGCGGGTGCAACGCTTCACTTTGGTCGGAGACACTCACATGAGCATTTTGGCAAGCAAGACGGCAATCGTGACCGGCGCCAGCGCCGGCATCGGCTACGAGGCGGCGAAACTGTTCGCGCGTGAAGGCGCGAACGTCATCGCCGTCGCCCGCAGCGGCGGAAAACTGGCAGCGCTGGTCGACGAGATCGTCGCGGCGGGCGGCAAGGCGTACGCGCTGGCCGGCGACCTAAAGCAGGAAGATGTGGCGAAAGAAGCGGTCGAACTGGCGATCGGGCACTTTGGTGGACTCGATATCGCCTTCAACAATGCCGGCACGCTGGGCGCGATGGGCGAGGTTGCCGGTATCCGCGCCGCGGACTGGCACGACACGCTCGACACCAATTTGAGCAGCGCATTTTTCTGCGCGAAATACCAGATTCCGGCGATGCTCAAGCGTGGCAGCGCCTCCCTGATATTTACCTCGTCTTTCGTCGGCCATACCATCGGCATGCCGGGGATGGCCGCCTACGGCGCCAGCAAGGCCGGCCTGGTGGGACTGGCACGCACGCTGGCGGTCGAGTACGGCGCACACGGCGTCAGGGTCAATGTCCTGATGCCCGGCGGGACCGATACCGACATGGGCCGCGCCGCCGCCTCGACGCCGGAAGCACGCGCCTTTGTCGAAGGCCTCCACGCCACGAAACGTCTTGCACAGCCGGCCGAAATCGCCAGGGCAGCACTGTTCCTGGCGTCCGATGCGGCCAGTTTCGTGACCGGCAGCACGCTGTTCGTCGACGGCGGCGTGTCGATGTCGAAAACCTGAAGGTGTTGTCAGGCGCCTCGGTAGCGGCGTCGATTACCCGGGCCATCCAATGAAAACGCCACCGGCAGGTGGCGTTTTCGATTCCCACAAGGTCCGCATCGGATCAATGGAAGAACAGATAGATCAGAACCAGCACGATTGCAGGCACGCCCATGATCCAGGCCAAGAAATATTTACCCATGATGCTCTCCTTCTGGTGTGGTGTTTGTGATAACGGTTCCAGAATGCCAGCGGCGAACAGGGCCGTCCGTTAGTTACACCACGTTGGAAAAAATTTCTTGGCAAAACTGCATTCTTTTTGAGTTTGGCTGTGGCAGGTCAGTATCTGCTTGCGCTCACACCTTCTTCAGCGCACTCGCCTTGTGCGCCGCCTCGGCGCCGGTCTTGTCGCTGGCCACCAGGTATTCGGGATTTTCCTGCGACGCCGCCACCTCGTGACCCTTGATGGTGGTATGTGCCGTCAGCTTTTTCTTGACCGTGCCATGCACCGTGCCCTGCGGCGAATGCCATGTCACCTTGTCGCCTGCCTTGAACGTGTCCGTCATGCCGTGCCTCGCTGGATGGTGGTTGGCCGGCTATTTGAACACGGATCGCATGCGGGCCATGCACATTTGCCATGCATAAAAAAAGCGCCTCGCGGGACCGGCTGCGTTTGCTGGTATGCCAGCCGACGCGGCGGCCGTCGCCGAAGGTGAGGCACTTCGCGGATGACTTTGCCGAGGCGTTTGCGCAGCACCCGGATATTGGCGACATGCTGGCGTCCGATGCCGGCATCGGCTGAACAAACGCGCCGTTTCGGCAGACCGAAGTAGTATGCACACAACTTCAACAGCCTCGACCTGCCATGCGCTTCCGTTCACGACATGCAATTCTCCTGCTCGGCCTGGCCGCCGCGTCCGCCGCCGTACTGGCCGCCGGCCAAGCCCGGCGCCAGCCCGGCGTCACGCCCGTTCCCGCCATCGACGTGCCGCGCTACATGGGCACCTGGTACGAGATCGCCAAATACCCGAACCGCTTCCAGAAGCAGTGCGCCAGCGCCACCACGGCGTCTTATCGCCTGCGGCCGGACAAGACCGTGGAAGTCGTCAACCGCTGCCGCCGCGCCGATGGCCGCTTCGACGATGTCACCGGCACGGCGCGCCAGATCGGTGGCCCGGATTCCCCGGTCCTCGAAGTGCGTTTCGCACCGGCCTGGCTGTCCTTCCTGCCACAGGTATGGGGCGACTATTGGGTGATCGACCTCGATCCCGATTACCAGCTGGCCGCCGTCAGCGAACCGGGCCGGGAGTACCTGTGGATACTGTCGCGCACCCCGAGCGTGCCCCGCGAGGCGTATGCCGCGCTGCTGGCGCGGCTGGAGCGCCAGGGTTTCGACCTGGCAAAGCTGCAAGTCACGCCACAAGAATGAATCGAATGTTGACTCAACATAGCGAAAATACAACATAACTACGTAGACAGTTCGCCAACGTAAATATATGTTGAAAATCAATATTTTCAAATGTATAAAGGTTTCTCCAATTAAACGACCGTTGAGCAAACGGCAAAATCCTGGGAGAAACAAATGCATCTACCATTCATGCGCGCCACCCTCATGGCTGCGGTGTTGGCAGGCGCTGCCGGCCTGACCGGCTGCGCGTCGATCGTCAGCGGTACCAGTCAGGTGGTCTCGGTCGAGACCCTGCATCCCAGCGGCAATGTTGCCGGTGCGAGCTGCAAGCTGGAGAACGACAAAGGCGTGTATTACGTCACCACGCCCGGCACCGTCACGGTCCACCGCGCCTACGGCGACATGAACGTCAAATGCGAAAAGCCGGGCTACGATGCCGGCCTGGCCACCTTCAAGTCCTCGACCAAGGGCATGATGGCCGGGAACATCCTGTTCGGCGGGGTCATCGGTGCCGGTGTCGATGCGTCCACCGGGGCCGCCTACGACTACCCTGTGCTGCTCCAGGTGATGCTGGGCCAGCAGCCCGGCATGCCGGCCGCCGCACCGGCGACGGCGCCGGTCGCCGCCGCCACCCCGGCGCCGGTCGGCGCGTCCCTGCCCTGATCCGGCTTACCAGGTAAAGTCGTCCGGGATCTTGAAGTCGGCGTAAGGATCGTCGGCGTCGACTTCGGTGCTGGCCTTGTTGACCCGCACCACGCTCTCGGGCGCGCGTTCGGCGATCTTGTCAGCGATGACCTTCGGCACCAGTTCGAAGCCGCCCTGCTGGGCGACGATAGCCAGGCGCCCCGCCACCAGGTGGTCGCGCACTTTTTCCGACACGTGGATGCGCTCTATCTTGGTGCCGAGCGTGAAGTTGTAGGCGATGTCGCCGTTGCCCTTGGGCTGGCGGTTCTGCTGCACCATCTGGGCGATCTGGGCGGCGACGGCCTTCTGGGCGGCGGCGGCATCGCGCTGGGCGTTCAGTTCGCGGGCGCGTTCGGCCTGCTGGCGCTGGGCTTCGAGCGCCGCTTCCCTGGTCTCGTTGACGCTCTGCACCCCGGTGCGGCGGTCGATCTTCTGCTGCTTGCTCTTTTCCTGGTTGGCCACCTTGACCTTCTTCTTGTCGACCAGGCCGGCCTTCATCAGCTGCTCTTGCAGGGAAACCATGTTTATAACTCCAAATAGTAGATGGCCGGCCGCCGCATCGCCGGACCGGGCTGGAAACCCGTTAGCATAGCAAGCCCGCCGTCCGGCCGGAAGAGGCGGTCAGCGCTGCTGCGCCAGGAAAAAGCGCAGCATCTCGGCCGAGGCATTCGGCCCGCCCGCCTCGGCATACGAACCGGCCGTGCTGCCGCCCGACCAGGCATGGCCGCCGCCGTGCAGCACCCAGTGTTCGGCCACCGCGCGCCCGTCCGCGTCCAGCAGCACCGTGCGCGTGTGGCTGCGTCCGCTGCCGTCCTGGCCGCGCTCTTCGACCTCGCGCAGCGGCGCGCCCTGGGTGAACTGGCGCAGCACCGCTTCGCCATTCGACGCGTGGACCGTCGCGTCGGCATCGCCATGGAACACGATGGCCGGCAGCCGCGCTGCTGCGCCGTGCTTCGCCGCCGCCTTGCGCCCGCGCGTGCCCTTCATCGCATTCAGCGCCGACATCAGGTCGTGCGCGCTGCCGGCCGCCAGGCCGGAGTGCACGCCCACCGCCGCGTACAGCTCGGGATAGGCCGCGCCCAGGATCGCCGCCATCGCCCCGCCGGCCGACAGGCCGGCCACGAACACGCGGCCGGAGTCGCCGCCGTGCGCGCGCAGGACCTCGCGCGTCATGCCGGCCAGGATCGCCGGTTCGCCTGCCTCGCGGCCCTGGTGCGCGGCCTCGAACCAGTTCCAGCAGCCATTCGCATTGGCGCTGCGGGGCTGCTCGGGATACAGCACCAGGCAACCGTGTTCCTCGGCCAGCGCATTCATCGTGGTGCCGGCGGCAAAGTCTTGCGCATGCTGGGTGCAGCCGTGCAGCATGACCACCAGCGGCCGCGGGCCGGCGGCGGCGCGCGCCGGCACGTACAGCCGGTAGGCACGGGTGCCGGCGGCGTCACTGAAGCTGCCGTCCAGGAATTCGCCCGGTTCCGCCGCCAGGTTGCGCGGTGCCGGCGCCGCGGAGGATCCGGCCTGGCCGGCCTGGAAGGCCTTGAATTGCGCGGCCCAGTCCGCCATTTTGCCGGCGTCGAAGCGCGGGAAGCCGGCGAAGCCACCTGCTGCGGTTGCCGCATCTGCGCGGGTGCCGCCGCCCGCTGCGGTTGCCGCATCTGCGCCGGCGTCGTCCGGCGCAGCCACCGGCTTGCGCGCCCACGCCGGGGCCGCGTTCAAGTCGACGAAAGCCGGGTCCGGCGCCGGCGCCTGCGATGGCGACGACATGCCGGGCAGCAGCCCGGCGCTCTTGAGTGCATCCTGGACCAGGCCGCTGACGGCGCCGGGATCGGTACGGGCGGTGCCGGCCGCCTTCAGGATGTTGGCGACAAATTGTTCGTAGGGTTTCATGATTTTCTTCATCAGATATGGATGCGGTCGGCAAGGGCAGCCTTGACCGCATTGGAGGCGACGAACGCCCCGAGCACCCAGATCGAAGCGATCGCTGCGGTGGCCAGTTCGGGGGCGACGTCGTCGTCGATGGAAGCCAGGCCGAGCACGTGGATCTCGAGGCGCTCGCCGGCGGCGACACTGCGTTCCAGCTCGGCTTTCGTATAACGCTGCAGGCCGACCACGAAGCGCTTGCGCACCACGGTCTGGCGGATGTCCTCGCCATGCCGCTCGAGCTGCTTGCGGATGGCGGTGCGCACGAAGTCGGTGCGGTTGGTATAGAAACCTTCTTCGATCAGCAAGTCCATCTGGGCCAGGTCGACCAGCCCCAGATTGACCGTGACTTTTTCGGTTTCCGGCAGTTTTTGCTTGATATTAACAATGTTCATGGCGCTCGCTTTGTGCGTTGATACTCCCCTTATACTCCAATTGGAGTATGGAGGGAGGATAAACAAGGCCTTGCGTCAAATAAATGCGACAGTTCGGGCTTGGCGGCCGGCGCTCCGGCAGCCGGCACCGCGGCCGGCAAGGACCAGGCGCGGGGGCGCGCTTAGCGGCGCAAGAACCAGAGGATGAGGGAAATGACGATCGAGACGACGATGCAGCTGACGATCGGGAAACCGAAGCTGAAGCCTTCGCGGACCACATGGATGTCGCCGGGAAGGCGGCCCAGCGGCAGGCGTCGCAGCCAGGGCCAGGCCAGCCCGGCGCCGAGCAGCACCAGGCCAATGATGATCAGGAACTTTTGCATGCGGGT
>JAKOOD010000189.1 GCA_022701635.1 Burkholderiaceae bacterium
GGCCAGCGCCTGCTCGATGAAATCCCGTGGTTCGCCGACGGCAAGCTGGCCTGCCACCTGCTGCCCGACTGGGAAACCCTGCCCTACGATGCGTTCTCGCCGCACCAGGACCTGGTGTCGGAGCGCCTGGCCACGCTGCACGAAATCCGCAACGGCCAGTGCGACGTGCTGGTCGTGCCGGCCACCACCGCGCTCGTGCGCCTCGCGCCGCCCTCGTTCCTGGCGGCATACACCTTCTTCTTCCGCCAGGGCGAACGCCTGGACGAAGCGAAGTTGAAGGCGCAGCTGACGCTGGCCGGCTACATCCACGTGCAGCAGGTGATGTCGCCGGGCGAATACTCGGTGCGCGGCGGCCTGATCGACCTGTTTCCGATGGGTTCCGCCCTGCCCTATCGCCTGGACCTGTTCGGCGACGAGATCGAAACCATCCGCACCTTCGACGCCGACACCCAGCGCTCGCTGTACCCGGTGCGCGAGGTGCGCCTGCTGCCGGGCCGCGAATTCCCGATGGACGAAGCGGCGCGCACCGCTTTCCGCGGCCGCTGGCGCGAGCGCTTCGAAGGCGACCCGACCCGCTCGCCCGTGTACAAGGACATCGGCAGCGGCATCGCCTCGGCCGGCATCGAATACTACCTGCCGCTGTTCTTCGACGGGACGGCCACGCTGTTCGACTACCTGCCGGATGACGCCAGCCTGGCCCTGGTCGGCGACATCGACGCCAGCATCGGGCGCTTCTGGTCGGACACCGAGTCGCGCTACAAATTCCTGAAGGCCGACCGCGAGCGTCCGCTCCTGGAACCGAAGGAGATCTTCCTGGCGGCCGAGGATTTCTTCGTGTGCGCCAAGCGCCACGGCCGCTGGACCATTCAGCGCGACCTCGACGGCCAGCCTTCCGAGCTGTCGGCGCCGCTGCCCGACATCGCCGTCAACCGCCGCCTGGACGACCCGCTGGCCAACCTGCGCGCCTTCCTGGCGCGCACCGCGCAATCCGGTGCGCAGGTAATGATCTGCGCCGAGTCGAACGGCCGCCGCGAAACCCTGCAGCAGTATTTCAACGAATACAAGCTGGACCTGGCGGCGGTCGAAGGCTATGGCGGCGTGTGCGCCTCGAGCGCCAAGGTGATGCTCGGCGTGGCGCCGCTGCAGGCCGGCTTCGAGCTGATGGACAGCGCCTGCGGCCATCTGATATTCGTCACCGAGACCGAGCTGTACGCGGGCTCGGGCCGGCGCGCCGGCAAGAAGAAGCAGGAAGCCACGACCCAGGTCGAATCGATGGTGCGCGACCTGTCCGAGTTGAAGATCGGCGACCCGGTGGTGCACATCAACCACGGCATCGGCCGCTACATGGGCCTGATGAGCATGGACCTGGGCGAAGGCGAGACCGAGTTCCTGCACCTGGAATACGCCAAGGAATCCAAGCTGTACGTGCCGGTGTCGCAGCTGCACGTGATTTCGCGCTATTCCGGCGCCTCGCCGGAAGATGCGCCGCTGCACGCGCTCGGCTCCGGCCAGTGGGACAAGGCCAAGCGAAAAGCGGCGGAACAGGTGCGCGACACCGCCGCCGAGCTGCTCAACCTGTATGCGCGCCGCGCCGCGCGCACCGGCCATTCCTTCGAGTATTCCGCCACCGATTACGAGAACTTCGCCCAGAGCTTCGGCTTCGACGAGACGCCCGACCAGGCCGAGGCGATCCATAACGTGATCAAGGACATGACCTCGGGCCGCCCGATGGACCGCCTGGTGTGCGGCGACGTCGGCTTCGGCAAGACCGAGGTCGCGCTGCGCGCCGCCTTCATCGCCGTCATGGGCGGCAAGCAGGTGGCGATCCTGGCGCCGACCACGCTGCTGGCCGAGCAGCACGCCCAGACCTTCTCCGACCGCTTCGCCGACTGGCCGGTCAGGATCGCCGAACTGTCGCGCTTCCGCACGGGCAAGGAGATCAACAACGCGATCAAGGGCATGGCCGACGGCACCGTCGACATCGTGATCGGCACCCACAAGCTGCTGTCGCCGGACGTCAAGTTCACGCGCCTGGGATTGGTCATCATCGACGAGGAACACCGTTTCGGCGTGCGCCAGAAGGAAGCGCTGAAGGCGCTGCGCGCCGAAGTCGACGTGCTGACCCTGACCGCGACCCCGATCCCGCGCACGCTGGGCATGGCGCTCGAAGGCCTGCGCGACTTTTCGGTCATCGCCACCGCGCCGCAGAAGCGCCTGGCGATCAAGACCTTTGTCCGCAGCGAAGACGGCTCGGTGATCCGCGAAGCCTGCCTGCGCGAACTGAAGCGCGGCGGCCAGATCTACTTCCTGCACAACGAAGTCGAGACCATCGAGAACCGCCTGGCCATGCTGCGCGACCTGCTGCCGGAAGCGCGCATCGGCATCGCCCACGGCCAGATGCACGAACGCGACCTGGAAAAGGTGATGCGCGACTTCGTGGCCCAACGCTACAACATCCTGCTGTGCACCACCATCATCGAGACCGGCATCGACGTGCCGAGCGCGAACACGATCATCATGCACCGGGCCGATAAATTCGGCCTGGCCCAGCTGCACCAGCTGCGCGGCCGCGTCGGCCGTTCGCACCACCAGGCGTATGCGTATTTGCTGGTGAACGACGTGCTGGGCCTGTCCAAGCAGGCGCAGCGCCGCCTCGACGCGATCCAGCAGATGGAAGAACTGGGTAGCGGCTTCTACCTCGCCATGCACGACCTCGAAATCCGCGGCGCCGGCGAAGTGCTGGGCGAGAACCAGTCGGGCGAGATGCTCGAGGTCGGGTTCCAGCTGTATTCCGACATGCTCAACGAAGCGGTGCGAGCGCTGAAAGCCGGCAAGGAGCCGGACCTG
This sequence comes from Burkholderiaceae bacterium, assembly GCA_022701635.1. Classification (GTDB taxonomy): domain Bacteria; phylum Pseudomonadota; class Gammaproteobacteria; order Burkholderiales; family Burkholderiaceae_D; genus Telluria; species Telluria phyllosphaerae. The sequence continues at coordinate 2,848 of JAKOOD010000189.1, forward strand.
GCGGCGCCGCTCTCGTCCACCACCGAGATCAACCTGCACGTGCCGGCGCTGCTGCCGGCCGACTTCTGCGGCGACGTGCACGAGCGCCTGTCAATCTACAAGCGCCTGGCCAACTGCGAGACCCAGGACCGCATCGACGCCATGCAGGAGGAGTTGATCGACCGTTTCGGCAAGCTGCCGGACCCGGTCAAGGCGCTGATCGAGACCCACCGCCTGCGCATCGCGGCCAAGCAGGTCGGCATCATCAAGATCGACGCCCACGGCGAAGCGGCCAGCCTCCAGTTCATGGAGAAGCCGCCGATCGACCCGATCAAGATCATCACGCTGATCCAGAAGAACCGCCACATCAAGCTGGCCGGCCAGGACAAGCTGCGCATCACGGCCGCGATGCCGGACCTGCCGGCGCGCGTGAACCAGGTCAAGCAAACCATCCGCCAATTATTAGCATAGAAGTTTAAAAAAGCGACATGTCCAAGAAGCTGATTCTCCAAGGTCCAGGTGCCGACCAGGCCACGCTCGCCCGCATCGCCGCCCTGGCGGGGGCCCGCACCACCACCGCACTGAACCCGCATGCGCTGCGCTGCGACGGCATCGACTTCACGCCGGCACTGAAGGCCGCGGTGGAAGCCGCCGCCTTCGCCGCGGGCGTCGACGCCAGCTTCGTCGACGCCGGCCTGGCGCTGGCCGACTTCAAGCTGGTGGCGATGGACATGGACTCGACCCTGATCACCATCGAGTGCATCGACGAGATCGCCGACATGCAGGGACTGAAACCGCAGGTGTCCGCCATCACCGAAGCGGCGATGCGCGGCGAGCTCGATTTTTCCGAAAGCCTGAAGCGGCGCGTGGCACTGCTCGAAGGCTTGCCGGTCGAGGCCCTGGGCCGCGTGTACGAGGAGCGCCTGGCGATCTCGATGGGCGGCGAAGCGATGCTGGCGGGCGTGCAGGCGGCCGGCCTGAAGACCCTGCTGGTATCGGGCGGCTTCACCTTCTTCACCGAGCGCCTGAAGCCGCGCCTGGGTCTCGACGTCACGCACGCCAACGTGCTGGAAGCCGAGAACGGCAAGCTGACCGGCCGCGTGGTCGGCGGCATCGTCGACGCCGAGGAAAAGCGCCGCACCGTCGAGCGCGTGTGCGCCGAGCTCGGCATCGCGCCGCGCCAGGCGATCGTGATGGGCGACGGCGCCAACGACCTCAAGATGATGGGCATCGCCGGCCTGTCGGTGGCCTTCCGCGCCAAGCCGGTGGTGCGGGCGCAGGCCGATATCGCGCTGAATTTCAGCGGGCTGGATGGGGTGCTGGCCATCCTGGCTTGACCCCGCCCGCCTGCGCGCGGCGCGCGTACCACGTGCCGGTACCGGCAGTGCCGTATGCCTGTCCTTGTTATATTTCCTGCCGGGAATCAAGCCAAAGCTGAATCTGGCGCAAAGCACATCCTGCGCAAACAGCGAGCCCGACATTAGGGCAGGGTCTAACATTCCCTTCGCATACCCGCACCGGGTCCCGGCCGCGGGAACCGAACCGTGCGCCAGGAGAATGCCATGCCCCGCCCCCTCCCCCGCCTCTTTCCCGCCCCCTTCCGCCACGTCGTCGGAGGCCGCCGCGGCTTCCTGCGCGGCGCATCGGCGCTCGTCGCCGGCCTGAGCCTGGCGCCGGCTGCGGTCACGCAGGCGCTGGCGGCGGAAAACTGGACGGCGACCTGGGGTACCGCCCCGGCCGGACCGCCGACGAGCGCCGGCGCCCTCACCTTCAACAACCAGACCCTGCGCCTGATCGCCCATACCAGCATCGGCGGCAACCGCCTGCGCATCCGCCTGTCCAACGAGATGGGCAGCACGCCGCTGACGATCGGCGCGGCCTGGATCGGGATCACCTCGACCTATGCCAGCCTGGTCGCCGGCAGCAACCGCCAGCTGACCTTCGGCGGGCGCACCGCGATCACGATCACCGCGGGCGCGCCGATGCTGTCGGATCCGGTCGACCTGGCGGTGCCGGCCCAGTCCGACCTCGCGGTCAGCCTGTACCTGCCGGGCAGCGTGACCGCGCAGACCGTGCACGACGCGGCCTGCCAGACCAACTACGTGTCGAGCAGCGGCAACTACGCGGCCAGCGCCTCGCTGCCGATCGCGGCCGGCCTGTATTCCTGGCCCTTCCTCACCGAGATCGACATGGCGGTCGCCGGCAGCACCCTGGTGGCGCTGGGCGACTCCCAGACCGACGGCGCGCTCAGCGTCGGCAATACCAACCACCGCTGGACCGACTACCTGGCGCGGCGCCTGCAACTGGAGTCGCCGGCGGTCACGGTCGGCGTCGTCAACCGCGGCCTCAGCGGCAACCGCCTGCTGGGCGACGCCGCCAACACGCCGCTGGCGGGCAAGGATGCGCTGGAGCGCTTCGACCGCGACGTGCTGTCCACCGCCGGCGTGCACTGGCTGGCGGTCCAGCTGGGCATCAACGACATCGTGTTCGCCGCCTCCAGCGACCTGCCCACGATCCAGGACGAGATCGCGCTCGGCTACCTGCAGCTGGTCGCGCGCGCCCGCACGCGCGGCCTGCGCGTGTTCGGCAGCACGCTGCCGCCGTTCGAAGGCTTCGTCTACTATGCGCCGGCGCGCGAGACCGCACGCCAGCAGGTCAACAGCTGGATCCGGACATCGGGCGCCTTCGACGCCGTGCTCGACTTCGACGCCGCGATCCGCGATCCGGCCCAGCCCGGACGCCTGCTGGCGGCCTACGACGGCGGCGACCACCTGCATCCGAACGACGCCGGCTTCGATGCGATCGCACGGTCGATCCCGCTGGGTCTTTTTGCGGCGAACTGAGCACAAAGACAGCAACACGCCTCGACATTTCGCAAACATGGTGCGCCGCCGGCGGGCCGCCCGGGTCCTGTCGCGACCGTACATTCACATGGCATATCCACCCACCCAAGGAGATTGCCATGCCGAATGCGTCATCCGAAGCGCCTGCCAAGCCGTCGCGTCGCGGCTTCATGCGGACCACCTCCACCCTGGCCGCCGGGCTGGCGCTGGCCCCGGGCGCCATCCGCCAGGCGGCGGCCGCCGAAACCTGGTACGGCACCTGGGGCGCGGCCCCGGCCGGACCGGCGCCCACCGGCAGCTATCTCAGCTTCAGCAACCAGACGCTGCGCCTGATCGCCCACGGCAGCATCGGCGGCAGCCGCGCGCGCGTACGCCTGTCCAACGAACTCGGACGCGCGTCGGTGCAGATCGGTGCCGTATGGCTGGGCGTGAGCGCCGCCGGCGCCAGCCTGGTCGCGGGCAGCAACCGCCAGCTGCGCTTCGGCGGCAGCGCCGCCACCAGCCTCGCCGCGGGCAGCGCGCTGCTGTCGGATCCGGTGGACCTGAGCATCCCGGCCCAGGCCAACCTGGCGCTCAGCCTGTACCTGCCGGGCAGCGTGCAGGCCGCCACCGTGCACGACGCCGCCTACCAGACCAGCTACGTGTCCGGCGCCGGGAACTACGCCGCCAGCCAGAACATCAGCAGCCAGCGTACCCTGTACTCCTGGCCTTTCCTGACCGAGATCGACATCGGCACCACCCGCGCCGGCGCCACGCTGGTCGCGCTGGGCGACTCGCAGACCGACGGCCTGCGCAGCACCAACAACGCCAACTGCCGCTGGCCCGACTACCTGGC
>JAKOOD010000225.1 GCA_022701635.1 Burkholderiaceae bacterium
CCGAGGAAGCCGTGGCCTGATAGCGGCCGGTTTGAAACAGCTTGAAATAAAAACGCCGCGGTTCATCCCGCGGCGTTTTTTTGTTTTATCGAACCGGCCAGACGCCGCTCAATGCGCCGCCGCCGCGACGTGCGCCAGGCCTTCCAGCACATGGCGCGTCATGCTGCGCGCCAGTTCATGCTCGCCCACCAGCACCGTGCCGCCGGTTTCCTCGCGCAGCAGGCGCGCCTCTTCCTCGTTGTGGGTCCGCACCAGCACCTTGATGCCTGGGTTCAGCACTTTCGCGGTCTCGATCATGGCGCGCACGTGGAAGGTGTCGGGCGTCGCGATCACCAGCATCGCGGCGCGCGCGATGTGGGCCTGGATCAGCACCGCCGGCTCGGCCGCATTGCCGGCCACCGCCGGCTGGTCGCGCCGGCGCAGGTCTTCGACCATCTCGCGGTTCTGCTCGGCCACCACGAAGTGGACGCCCTGGCGCGTCAGCTCTTCGGCGATGCGCCGGCCGACACGGCCATAACCGACCAGCACCACCTGGTCGGTCAGGTGCTCGTGGGTGACCGTGGCCGGCAGTTCGGCCAGCGGGTCGGGCGAACGCTCCATGTGGCGCGCGTGTGCCGAGCGGGCGCGCACCCAGCGCTCGAGCGGGGCGATGGCCTTGAACATCACCGGGTTCACCGCGATCGAGACGATGGCGCCGGCCAGGATCAGGTTCTGGCCGAGTTCCGGCAGCAGGCCGAGCGACATCCCCAGCGCCGCCAGGATGAACGAGAATTCGCCGATCTGGGCCAGGCTGGCCGACACCGTCAGCGCGGTGTTGAGCGGATAGCGCAGCACCAGCACCAGCACGAAGGCGGCCAGCGATTTGCCGAACAGGATGATGGCCAGCACGGCCAGCACCTGCAGCGGGTGCTCGACCAGCACGCGCGGGTCGAACAGCATGCCGACCGAGACGAAGAACAGTACCGAGAACGCGTCGCGCAGCGGCAGGGTTTCCTCGGCCGCGCGGTGGCTCAGCTCCGATTCGCGCAGCACCATGCCGGCAAAAAAGGCGCCCAGCGCGAACGACACGCCGAACAGGTGCGAGGAACCGAACGCGATGCCGACCGCCGCCGCGATCACGGCCAGCGTGAACAGCTCGCGCGAACCGGTCTTGGCCACGCGCCACAGGAACCACGGGAACAGCTTGCGCCCGACCACCAGCATGAAGGCGACAAAGGCGCCCACCTGCAGCAAGGTCCAGCCCAGCGTGGCCCACAATGACGCGTTCGGATCACCGGTGGTCTTGCCGCCCAGCGGACCGGCCAGCGCCGGCAGCAGCACCAGCACCAGCACCGTCACCAGGTCTTCGACCACCAGCCAGCCGACCGCGATGCGGCCGTTGAAGGAATCGAGCTGGCCGCGGTCTTCCAGCGCCCGCAATAACACCACCGTACTGGCCACCGACAGCGCCAGGCCGAACACCAGGCCGGCGCCCATCCCCCAGCCCCACCAGTGGGCGACGCCGAGGCCAAGCAGGGTCGCCACCGCGATCTGCAGCACCGCGCCGGGCAGGGCGATGCCTTTCACCTCGAGCAGGTCGTCGAGCGAAAAATGCAGGCCAACGCCGAACATCAGCAGCATCACCCCGATCTCGGCCAGCTGGGAAGCCAGCGCGACATCGGCCACGAAGCCGGGCGTGGCCGGGCCGATGATGACGCCGGCGGCCAGATAGCCGACCAGGGCCGGCAGGCGCAGGCGCACGGCGAGCATGCCGAGCAACAGGCCGAGCCCGAGGGCGGCAGCAATGGTGGTGATCAAACTGATGTTGTGATCCATGCGGGGGTGGCCTCCTTGTCAATAGTCCGCGACAGTATAAGGGACGATGGCGCTGCAAGCCCAAAAAAGGCCTGAAATGGCTGAAAATACCCATGTTTTCTACTGCGAACGCGGCAAATGATCGCAAATCGACGCAAGATGGGTAGTCCGTCGCGGCATGCGCCCGACTGCGGCGCGCCGATTCCGCCCGGCCTCGTCTAGGATAATGGCGTGAGCACAACATCCAACACCGCAAATACCCAGGCCAAGCGCATCGAGCTGCGCAAGTCGAAGCAACTGGCGCTGGCCTTCTTCGCCGGCGCCGCCGTCCTGTTCGTCATCTCGCTGTTTTTACCGCCGACCTGGTGGAGCGGTCTCCTGAAAGCCTTTGCCGAGGCGGCCATGATCGGCGCCCTGGCCGACTGGTTCGCGGTGGTGGCGCTGTTCCGGCGCATCCCGATCCCGATCGTGTCGCGCCATACCGAGATCATCCCGGCCAACAAGGCGCGCATCGCCGACAACCTGGCCGCCTTCGTGCACGAAAAATTCCTCGACACCGATTCCATCGTCGGCCTGATCCAGCGCCACGATCCGGCCAGGCAGGTGGCCGACTGGCTGGTCAAGCCGGCCAACACCGAACTGCTGGGGAACTACCTGGTGCGCATGAGCGGCTGGGCGCTCGACTTCATCGAAGACGCCGCCGTCCAGAACTTCATCCGGCGCGCGGTCCACACGATGGTCCAGCAGGTCGACCTGTCGAAGACCAGCGGCGCACTGCTCGAGAGTTTTACCCGCGATAACCGCCACCACGAACTGCTCAACGAAGGCATCGACCAGCTGGCCAAGCTGCTCGCCAACGAAGAGACCCAGGCCGTGATCGCACAGGGCATCGTCGATTGGCTGCGCGAGGAATACGCCTTCATGGAACGCATGCTGCCCTCGGACATGATCGGCAGGAAGGGCGCCGACCTCACTGTGCGCATGGCGTCCGGCATCCTGAACCGCGTCAGCGAAGACATGCAGCACCCGTTGCGCCAGCGCTTCGACGCCTTTACCCGCGAATTCGTCGAGCGTCTCAAGACCGACCCGGATTTCCTCGAAAAGGGCGAGGACATCAAGCGCCACCTGATCGGCGACGCCACCCTGAACGGCTACATCGGCTCGCTGTGGGGCGACCTGAAAGGCTGGATCAAGCGCGACCTCGAGAACGCCGATTCGGTCCTGCGCACGCGTATCGTGGCCACCGGCGCCTGGGTCGGCCGGATGCTGGCCGACGACCCGCAGCTGCGCGCCTCGCTCAACGCCAACCTGGAGCTGGCGGCGCGCGGCGCGGCGCCCGAATTCGCCGGCTTCCTGACGCGCCACATCGCCGATACCGTCAAGCAGTGGGACAGCCGCGAGATGTCGGAACAGATCGAACTCAACATCGGCAAGGACCTGCAGTACATCCGCATCAACGGTACCCTCGTCGGCGGTTTGATCGGCGTGCTGCTGTACCTGTGCTCGACCTTGCCGGTACTGTTGCGCTGAACATTTGGAACAGCTCATCCGTGCGGCATGAATTGTTAAAAACCTTATATATTGATGACACTATATTTTAAGAACGTCCCATAAAACGTTCAGGGCAAGGCGTGTCGTCGAAGACAGTACGGCGGGACGACGCAACGCAGCCATGGACGTTTTATTGGGACGTTTAACCGAGACAGGGTCTTCGATGCGTTTGCGCGCCGTTTTCATCCCGATCCTCGGCATGGCAGCCGCAACGGAGACATGCTCGGCGGCGCCGCTCCAGGACGCTTTACACGCCTATGGCATCCAGGCATGGCACATCGGCCGCCTGTGGAACTTCACGCTGGGACTGTGCGTGCTGGTGTTCAGCGCGGTCGTCGGCGCCTTCCTGTTCGCCTTGTGGCGCGCGCCGCGCAGCGATGCGCAGACGCCGCCCGACCTGCGTTCGCTGGAACGACCCGAGCGCCGCATCCACCGCACCGTGGCCTGGGCCGCCGGCCTGGCCACCCTCGGGCTGCTGGCACTGCTCGCGGCCGACGTCTTCACCAGCCGCGCCCTGGGCCGCCTGCCGCTGCGGGACGCCGTCAACATCGAACTGATCGGCCACCAGTGGTGGTGGGAAGCGCGCTACCTCGATCCCGATGCGAACCGCCAGTTCATCACGGCCAACGAGCTGCACATCCCGGTCGGCCGTCCGGTCATCGTCACGCTGCGCAGCGACGACGTGATCCACACGCTGTGGGTGCCCAACCTGCACGGCAAGCGCGACATGATTCCGGGCCGTACCGCCACCATGCAGTTCCGCGCCGACCAGCCGGGCACCTACCGCGGCCAGTGCGCCGAATTCTGCGGCCTCGAACACGCGATGATGGCGTTGTTGGTCGAGGCCGAGCCGAACGCGCAGTACGAAGCCTGGGCCGCACGCCAGCGCCAGCCGGCGCCCGCACTCGACGCCGGACCCGCGGGCGACGCCGCGCGCCGCGGCCGTGCGCTGTTCCTGGCGCATTCCTGCGCGCGCTGCCACACCATCAACGGCACCGGCGCCACCGCGGCGATGGGCCCCGACCTGACCCACCTGGCCGGACGCAAGACCATCGCCGCCGGCATGCTGCCGAACGACGCCGGCCACCTGGCCAGCTGGATCCGCGATCCGCAAACCCTGAAACCCGGCGTCTACATGCCGGTCAATCGCATGCGCCCCGACGAACTGCAAGACCTGCTGGCCTACCTGGAGACCCTGCAATGACGGCGCCGCGCCTCGATGCCAAGGATGCCGCCATGCTCGAACAGACCTGGCGCGACCCGCCCGGCCTGATCGGCTGGTTCTCGGCCATCAACCACAAGACCATGAGCCTGCGCTTCATGATCACGACCTTCGTGTTCTTCGTGCTGGGCGGGCTGCTGGCGCTGGCGATCCGGCTGCAGCTGGCCGGCCCGGACGGCAAGATCATCGGCGCCGACCTGTACAGCCAGCTGTTCACCATGCACGGCAGCACCATGATGTTCCTGTTCGCGGTGCCGGTGATGCAGGCGGTGGCGACCTACCTGGTGCCGCTGATGATCGGCGCGCGCAGCGTGGCCTTCCCGCGCATGAACGCGTTCGCCTACTGGATCTTCACGCTGGGCGGGATCATGCTGTTCGTCGCCTTCTTCCTGAACGTCGGCCCGGACGCCGGCTGGTTCGCCTACGTGCCGCTCTCCAGCCTGCAGTACTCGCCGACCAAGCGCGTCGACATCTGGGCCCAGGTGATCACCTTCACCGAGATGGCCGGCCTGATGGAAGCGATCGTCCTGATCACCACCATCCTCAAGATGCGCGCGCCGGGCATGACGCTGAACCGCATGCCGCTGTTCGTCTGGGCGATCCTGGCGACCTCCTTCATTGTGCTGTTCTCGATGCCGGCGGTGATGCTGGGCAGTACCGCCCTGATTACCGACCGCCTGGTGAACACCCAGTTCTTCAACCCGCTCAAGGGTGGCGACGCGCTGCTGTGGCAGCACCTGTTCTGGTTCTTCGGCCACCCGGAGGTCTACATGATCTTCATCCCGCCGCTGGGCTTCATCTCGAGCATCGTCGCCACCTTCGCGCGCCGTCCGATCGTCGGCTATCCGGCGATGGTGCTGTCGGTGGTGGCCACCGCCTTCCTCGCCTTCGGCCTGTGGGTGCACCACATGTTCGCGACCAACCTGCCGGAACTGGGCAAGACCTTCTTTACCGCCGCCAGCCTGATGATCGCGATCCCGACCGCGCTCCAGATCTTCTGCTGGATCGCCACGCTGTGGACCGGGCGCCTGAACCTGCGCACGCCGCTGCTGTTCGTGCTGGCCTTCTTCGTGATCCTGCTGGCCGGCGGCCTGACCGGCCTGATGCTGGCCTCGGTCTCGCTCGACACCCAGCTGCACGACAGCCACTTCGTGGTCGCCCACCTGCATTACGTGCTGATGGGCGGCGCCGTGTTCCCGCTGTTCGGCGCCTTCTATTACTGGTTCCCGAAATTCACCGGCCGCATGCTGAATGAACGCCTGGGGCGCTGGAACTTCTGGCTGTTCTTCATCGGCTTCAACCTGACCTTCTTCCCGATGCACGTGCTCGGCCTGCAAGGCATGCCGCGCCGCGTCTACACCTATCCGGCGGCGATGGAGTGGGGCAGCCTGAACTTGATCGCCACGGTCGGGTCATTCATGATCGCCGTCAGCGTGCTGCTGTTCATCGTCAACGTGCTGCGCAGCCGCCGCCACGGCGAACTGGCCGGCAGCGACCCCTGGGGCGCCGGCACGCTCGAATGGAGCATCGCGTCGCCGCCACCGGCCGGCAACTTCGAGATGGTGCCGGTGGTGCATGCGCGCGACCCGCTGTGGGAGCCGAAGCGCCTGCCTTCGCACGTGACCGGGCTGGCCAACGACTACCGCGAGATCCTGGTCACCTCGGTGGCCGACGCCGAGCTCGATCACCGCCTGTGGCTGCCGTCGTCCTCGCTGGCGCCCTTCGTCACCGCGCTGGCCACCACCGTCCTGTTCGTCGGCTCGATCTTCACGCCCTGGGCCGTGGTGTGGGCCGCGCTGCCGGTGGCGGCCGGCGCCACCTGGTGGTTCTGGCCAAAGAAGGACATCGTCGAGCAGCGCACCGGTTCCGAAGTCAGCCCCTACGACGTGGAGGTGGAATCGTGAGCACCATGGAAAAGGAAACGGACAAGGACGTGCTGCTCGACGTCAGCAAGCTCCCCACCTTCGGCTTCGGCCACCGCAGCCCGATGTGGTGGGGCACGATGGGCCTGGTGGCGATCGAAAGCACCGTGTTCGCGCTGGCCATCATGGCCTACTTCTACCTGCGCAGCCACGCCGCCGCCTGGCCGATGAGCGGCCTGCCGCCCGACCTGCTGTGGGGCACCGTCAACACCTGCATCATCGTGGCCAGCATGGTCCCGAACCACTTCGCCAAGCGCGCCGCCGAGCGCCTCGACCTGAAGAAGGTGCGGCTGTGGATGACCGTGTGCATGCTGGTGTCGGTTGCCTTCCTGGCGGTGCGCGTGTTCGAGTTCAAGACCCTGAATACCCACTGGGACAGCGATGCCTACGGCTCCATCGTCTGGATGCTGATGGCCCTGCACACCACCCACCTGATCACCGACGCCTACGATTCGCTGGTGTTGACGGTGCTGATGTTCACCGGCCCCCTGGAAGGCAAGCGCTTCGTCGACGTCAGCGAGAACGCCGGCTACTGGTATTTCGTGGTGATCAGCTGGATCCCGATCTATGCCGTCATTTATTGGGGCGCCCGCATATGAAACTCCCCAACTGGCCCGCACTGTTGCTGGCGCCGTCGCTGGCGCTGGCCAGCCAGTCGGTCATCTATGCGCTGGTGACGCCCTCGTGCAAGGGCCAGAGCACGCTGGCACTGCATGCGGTATCGGCCGTGACGCTGCTGGTCTGCCTCGCATTTACCTGGATGGCGCGGCACAACTGGAAGACGGCGCCGGCGCCGCTGCCCGACGATGCGGCGGCGCGCCGCCCATTCTTCATCGCCATGGTGTCCTGCGTGGTCGGCGCGCTGTCCTGCCTGGTGATCGCGGCCATGTGGTTCCCGCAATGGGTGCTGTCGCCGTGCGCAAGCTGATTGGGCCGGTCCTGCTGCTAGGGCTGCCGGCAGCGCCGGCACTGGCGCACGACGTGAATGGCAACTACCTGGGCTGGGGCGCCGAACCCTGGGTGTCCGCCTGCCTGGCGCTGTCGTTGGTCTGGTATGTCCAGGGCATGCTGCGCCTGTGGCCGCGCGCGCGCCAGTCGCGTCCCGCGCTGCTGCGCCAGTTCGCCTGCTTCGGCGCCGGCTGGACGCTGCTGCTGCTGGCACTGGCCTCGCCGCTGGACAGCGCCGGCAGCTACGGCTTCTGGGCGCACATGGTGCAGCACGAAGTCCTGATGATCGTCAGCGCGCCGCTGATGGTGCTGGGGCGGCCGTTCGGGGTCTGGATCTGGGCGCTGCCGGCGGCTTGGCGCGGCGGCGTCGGCAGGGCCACGCACTGGCGCGCGCTAGCCTGGTGCTGGGACATGATCACGCGGCCCATGCACGCCTGGCTGATCCACTTCGCCGCGCTGTGGGTATGGCACGTGCCGGCGCTGTTCCAGGCCGGCCTGGTCGACAACGACATCCACGCGCTGCAGCACGCCAGCTTCCTGTCCAGCGCCTTGCTGTTCTGGTGGGCGGTGCTGGGCCGGCACGGCATCCACCATTCGCGCGGGGCCTCGATCGTCTACCTGTTCACGACCATGATGCATACCGGCGCGCTGGGCGCGCTGTTCACGATGTCGGAGACGGTCTGGTATCCGCTGTACGGCAACCGGCCTGCGCTGTTCGGCCTCACGCCGCTCGAAGACCAGCAGCTGGGCGGCCTGATCATGTGGATCCCGGGCGGGCTGGCCTACGTGATCGCCGGGCTGGTGCTGGGGGCGCGCTGGCTGATGCCGCACGCGCGGGCGCCATCGCGCGGCGTATGAGCGTAAGATCGACCGCAGAGCTGTCCAACCGATCACCCATGGAGCCCGCCATGCACCACGCATCCAACGTACCGCAGGTCGAACTCGCGCGCTACCTGGTCCCGATGGACGCCAGGCTGGCGCAGGGCTGCCTGGTGGCCGCCGGCATTCCCGCCGTGCTGGCCGACGCCAACTTGGTCCAGACCGACCTGCTGCTGGCGCCGGCGCTGGGCGGCGTCGGCATCCTCGTCCCGGAAGACATCCTGCAGCGCGCCGAGGCCGTGCTGGCAGCGTATGAACGCGGCGAGTTCGCGCTGGACGAGGATGCGGACGTGGGCGAACCGCAAGCCTGAGTCCCGGGCGCGCTGCGCCGCCTCACGCCGACAGTTTCCGCATCACTGCATAGAGGTCGGCCTTGCCTTCGAAGCCGATGCCCGGCAGGTCCGGCATCGTGATGAAGCCGTTTTCGACCTGTACGCCATCCGGGAAGCCGCCGAAGGGCTGGAACAGGTCCGGGTAGGATTCGTTGCCGCCCAGGCCCAGGCCGGCCGCGATGTTCAGCGACATCTGGTGCCCGCCATGCGGGATGCAGCGCGTGCGCGACCAGCCGTGCTGGTGCA
>JAKOOD010000237.1 GCA_022701635.1 Burkholderiaceae bacterium
GCGGGCGCGCGATCCGGGTGCTGGAAAAGCACGAGAAGTTCGACCAGGCCTATGCCCTGTTCGAGATCGCCAGCGCCGCGCCGGAAAACGAAGCCGAACGCCAGCACCTGCTGCGCATCGGCCCGCGTCTGGCGCGCAAGCTCGGCCACCCGGCGACGAAGCCGCACCGTGCGACCCCGCCCAGCCGCCTCGACCTGAACCTGCCCCGCCCCGGTGCTGATGGGCGAACAGACTGGCGCGTCGAAGGCGTGGTGCTGGCGCATCTGCACACCGAGCAGGCGCCCGTGTTCTACGTCGAGGACACGCTCGCGAATACCCTGTTCGGCCTGCTGTGCTGGCCGGCGATCTTCGCCGCCATCCCGGGCGCTTTTTTCCACCCCTTCCACCGCGGTCCGGCGGACTTGTACAGCGCCGATTTCCAGCGCCGCCGCAAGGCCGAATTCGACGCCTGCCTGGCGCGCCTGGACGACGGCAGCTACCGCGCCGCCATGCGCGCGACCTGGGAGCAAAAGGCCGGACTGCAGTCGCCCTTCGTGTCCTGGGACTACCTGGGCTGGGATCTCATCGCGCTGGCGCTCGACTGCATCCCGGCCGCGCACCTGAAGCTGTGGTGCGAGCGCATCCTGCATGACGTGCGCGACAACCGCACCGGTTTTCCCGACCTGATCCAGTTCCGGCCCGGGGAATCCGACCCGAACCGGCGCTACGACATGATCGAAGTAAAGGGCCCGGGCGACCGCCTGCAGGACAACCAGCTGCGCTGGATCGCGTACTGCGCCGCGCACGGCATGCCGCTCACCGTCTGCTACCTCCAGTGGGCGCAGCAGGACATCCTCGACACCCAGCTTGACGCCGCATGAGCAGCGTTACCGCAGGCACCTACACGGTGGCGGTGCGCGCCATGTGCGAGTTCACCGCCAAGCAGGGCGACCTCGACCTGCGCTTCACGCCCTCGCCCACCGCCCAGGAAGGCATCCAGGGCCACGCCGTGGTGGCGGCGCGGCGCGACGGCAACTACAAGGCCGAGGTGACCCTCGAAGGCGACTTCGGCCCGTTGCACGTGCGCGGCCGCGCCGACGGCTACGACCCCGACCAGAACCTGATCGAAGAAGTGAAAACCTTCCGCGGCCGCTTCGACAGCATCCCCGACAACCACCGCCATTTGCACTGGGCCCAGCTGCGCGTCTACGGCCACCTGATGTGCCGCCAGCTCGGCATGGACAGCGTCAACCTGGCCCTGGTCTACTTCGACATCGGCACCCAGCAGGAAACCGTACTGCGCGAGAGCCGCAGCGCGAGCGAGCTGGCCGCCCACTTCGAGGAGCACTGCAGCCGCTTCCTGGCCTGGGCCGAGCTGGAGCTGGCGCACCGCGCCGCGCGCAACGCCGCCCTCGATGCGCTGCGCTTCCCGCATGCCGATTTCCGGCCCGGCCAGCGCCAGCTCGCCGAAGCCATCTTCCGCGCCAACGCGAGCAAGCGCAGCCTGCTGGCCCAGGCCCCGACCGGCATCGGCAAGACCGTCGGCACCCTGTTCCCGGTGCTGAAGGCAGCGCCGCGCGAGGGCCTCGACAAGATCGTGTTCCTGGCCGCCAAGACGCCCGGACGCCAGCTGGCGCTCGACGCTGCCGCGACGCTCAAGGCAGGCGCCAGCATCCCCTTGCGCGTGATGGAACTGACCGCGCGCGACAAGGCCTGCGAACATCCCGACAAAGCCTGCCACGGCGAGTCCTGCCCGCTGGCGAAAGGCTTCTACGACCGCCTGCCGGCCGCGCGCGCCGCCGCCGTCGCCGCGGATGTCCCGGTGCTGGACCGCGCCACGCTGCGCGAGATCGGCCTGGCCCACGACGTCTGCCCCTACTACCTGGGCAGCGAAATGGCGCGCTGGAGCGACGTCATCGTCGGCGACTACAATTACTGGTTCGACGGCGGCGCCATGCTGTACGCGCTGGCGCTGGCCAACGGCTGGAAGACCAGCGTGCTGGCCGACGAGGCGCACAACCTGGTCTCGCGCGCGCGCTCGATGTACACGGCGACACTGGAACGGTCGGCGCTGCGCGCCGCACGTTCAGTGGCGCCTCCCAATCTCGTCAAGCCGCTGGAAAAGATCGGACGCGCCTGGCTCGACGCCAGCAAGGCCGCACCGCTGCCCTACCAGGTGCTGGACGGCGTCTCCGAGAAGATGCTGAATGCGCTGCAGAACGCCGCCAGCGCCATCACCGAACACCTGGCGGCGCATTCAGGCATATCCTCGGTACCGCTCGACCCGGCGCTGCAGGAGTTCTACTTCAGCATGCTCCAGTTCCAGCGCCTGGCCGAATCCTTCGGCGATCACTCGCTCTTCGACCTGACCCGGGTCGACGAGCGCGACACCGTCCTGTGCATCCGCAACGTGGTGCCGGCGCCTTTCCTCGCGCCGCGCTTCGGCTTCGCCCACTCGACCACGCTGTTCTCGGCCACGCTCGGCCCCTGGCATTATTTCGCCGACCTGCTCGGCATGCCGGCGGACACCGCCTGGATCGACGTCGACTCGCCCTTCCACGCGCACCAGCTGCAGGTGCACGTGGCGCGCAATATCTCGACCCGCTACCAGCACCGCAAGGCGTCGCTGGCGCCGATCGCCGGCTTGATGGCGCGCCAGTACGAAGCCAAGCCGGGCAACTACCTGGCCTTTTTCAGCAGCTTCGATTACCTGCAGCAGGCGGCGGACGCATTCGAGGCGGCGCACCCGGACATCCCGACCTGGCGCCAGTCGCGCCGCATGAGCGAACCGGATCGCGCCGCATTCCTCGACCGCTTCACGCCCGACGGCCGCGGCATCGGCTTCGCGGTGCTGGGCGGCTCCTTCGGCGAAGGGGTCGACCTGCCGGGCGACCGCCTGATCGGCGCCTTCGTCGCCACCCTCGGCCTGCCGCAGGTGAACCCGGTCAACGAGCAGCTGCGCGAGCGCATGCAGGCGATGTTCGGCGCCGGCTACGACTACACGTATCTGTATCCCGGGATGCAGAAGGTGGTGCAGGCCGCCGGACGCGTGATCCGCACCGAACAGGACCGCGGCACCGTCTGGCTGATCGACGACCGCTTCGCGCGGCCGGACGTGCTCGAATTGCTGCCGCAATGGTGGGACGTCGACGTGACTACCGGATCAGGTCCCTGACACGCGCGTAGCCGCTGCGGCTGACCGGGATCCGGGTGCCGTCGCGCAGCACCGCGCAATGGCTGTCGCGCCCGAGCGGCTCGATGCGGACAACCGCGCCGACGTTGACGATGTACGAGCGGTGCACGCGCAAAAAAGCGTGCGGGTCGAGCTGGCCTTCCAGCTCGGACAGGCGCTGGCTCTTCAGCCAGCGTTTGCCGCCGGCGCACACCGCGATATAGTCGTCCTGGGCTTCGATGTAGTCGATGTCGGCGGCCACCACCACGTGCACGCGCGCGCCGTCGCGGATCAGCACCCGGCTCAAGAAACCGCGCAGCGTGACGGCTTCCTGCGCGGCCTCCCGCACCACCGCCTGTAGCCCCGCCGCCTGCGGTTCCGGCTCGCGCAGGCGCGTGCGCGCGTGCGCGAGCGCCGCATCCAGCCGTTCGCGCGCAAAGGGTTTCAGCAGGTAGTCGACCGCATGCACCTCGAAGGCGCGCAGCGCGAACGCGTCGTAGGCGGTGACGAACACGTAATGGGTCTTCGTCCCGGCCAATTCGACCACCTCGAAGCCGTCCAGCTTGGGCATGCGGATGTCGAGGAACACCAGGTCCGGCGCCAGCTCGCCGATCGCTTTCACCGCCTCGAAGCCGTTGGCGCACTCGCCCACGATGTCGACGTCCGGATGCGCCGCCAGGTGCTCGCGCAGCACGGCGCGTGCCAGCATTTCGTCGTCCACGATGATGACCCGCATGACTTATCCATCCTCCGATCCGGTCTCCGCGGGCAGCACCAGCTCCACGCGGAAGCGTCCTTCTTCCCTGGCCCAGCGCGCGCCCGCCTCGTGGCCATAGGCCGCGGCCAGGCGCCGGCGCACATTGTCGACGCCGATGCCGGCGCCGCCGCGCGCACCGTCCTCGTCCGCCTCGTCCGCCTCGACGTCGTTCTCGATGCGGATCCGCAGCAGCGAGCCGGCGCGCGCCGCCTCGATCCGCACCAGCCCCGGTTCCAGCATGCGCCCGATGCCGTGCTTCACCGCGTTCTCGGCCAGCGGCTGCAGCAGCAGCGGCGGCAGAAGGCAGGACAAGGCATCCGCATCGGCCTCGATCGCCACGCGCAGGCGCTCGCCGAAGCGCACCTGTTCGATCGCCAGGAAGTGACGCACCAGCGCGAGTTCCGTATCCAGCGTGACCTTGCGGTCGGCCTGCAGGCCCAGGCTGTGGCGAAAGAACTCGGCCAGCCGCAGCGTCATGGCACGCGCGCCGGCCGGATCGAGCGTGGTCAGGGCGCTGATCGAATTCAGGCTGTTGAACAGGAAGTGCGGATCGACCTGGGTGCGCAGCATGCGCAGCTCGGCGTCGCGCGCCATCAGGCGCGTCTCCAGTTCCTGGGTCTCGAGCCGGCGCGCGCGCTCGGATTCCAGCACCAGGTAATGCACGGCCACCGCCAGGCCGTACAGGATCACGCCCAGCCCGAACATCGGCGCCAGCCATGGCGCCACCTGCGGTGCACCGGCGACCAGTCCCGCCACCAGCTCACCGTGCAGCTGCGCGGCCGGCCGCGCGCCCAGCGTCAGCGTCAGCGACGCCAGCAGGCTGCGCCACGCCAGGCCGATTGCGCACCACAGCGCCGCCACGCAGGCTGCGCTCAGGCCAGCGCCGGCGACGATGGCCGGCAGCGGCGCCTGGCCGAGCGGATAAGCGCGGCAGACGTAATAGGCGGAATAGCCGGTGGCATACGCATACACGATGGCCAGCGGCACCGCGAACAGCAGGCTGGCGGCCCAGTCGGCGCCGCCGGCGGCGAGCATGGCCGCCAGCAGCAGGCCGAGCATCAGCCAGGCCAGCAAGTACAGCCGGGTGGAGCGCCAGGTGGCGAAGACGCCGTACACGTGAGCGGCCGCGCCGTCAGTTGCGCACTTCGATGCCGCCCATGATGGCGTAGCCCCGGATCACCAGGCGCTTGCCGCCGTCGCGCGCGCTGGCGGTCTTCTCGGAAAACCCGCCCATCAGCGCGGTGCCGTTCCAGACCACGGTCCAATCCGGCGGCACCTGGATGTTGATACCGCCCCAGATCGTGAAGACGTTCAGCACGGCTTCCTTGACGATGGACGACTCGCGCAGGTCGAGGGCGCAACCGCCCAGCACCGCCGTGATCTCGCCGCCGAGGAAATCCGGGGTGTTGATGCGCCGTTCGACCCCGCCCAGGATGGCCACCACGTCGACCACGTTGTCCGGCGCGACGCTATCGATGCCATCGAGGCCGGCCGCGCGCAGCGGACGCGGGGTACGGCCCGGACCCAGCGTCCGGAACAGGATCAGGCCGCCGAGCGCGATCAGCAGCAGCGGCCACACCATCGTCCAGCTGATATATAGCACGCCCATGCGCCCCAGGATCATCAGCACGCCGACCCCGATCAGGACTGCGCCGGTATAGCTGCCGCTGCGCGGGCCGTCGCCGGCCAGCACGATCACGCCGGCCGCGATGAAGGCCAGCGGCCAAAAGCCGATCGCGTGGCGGAAGTCGAGGATGTCGAGGTTATCCAGCAGGAACAGCACGCCCATGCCCATCACCAGCAGGCCCAGAACGACCTGGTGCGAGGCGCGGCGGGTATCAGTGGCCATGGTCGTTGCCTCCCTTGTGTTCGATACGATGGTCGTACTTGCCGAACTTGCGTTCCGCCAGCGGACGGATCGCCATCGTCACGCCCGAGATGATGATGAACAGCGGCCAGCTGTTGGCGAAGGTCAGGCCGAACGCGCCTTCGAGCACGGCGAACAGCCACAGGCCGATGAAGGCGGTCCACAGGCCGCTGGCGAATTCGCGTCCGCTCGGATAGCCGATGGTCTGGTTGATGCCGATGACGACCAGCAGCAGCGGCGCGTAGTGCCACAGGCTTTCGATGGCGACGATGTGCATCTGGTCGAGCAGGAAGGCCACGCCCAGTCCGACCAGCAGCAGGCCCCACAGGACCTGGCGCCGCAAGTCGTAGGAAGCTTCGTTTTTCATGTGTTCTCCAGGAGGATCGGAATGACGACAAGATACCCGAGTGCCGGCCGGGCGGGAAAGCGCTTTTCGGCGAACGGCGGTGCGCGGGCGGTGAATGGCGCCGGGGCCGGCGAACGGCGCAGCGGCGCACCGGCGCACCGGCGCAACGGCAGGTCGCGTCCGGACGCAAAAAAGCCCGCCGGATTGCTCGGGCGGGCCTTGCTGAAACGGTGAAGCGGTGCGATCAGGCGGCGTTCAGTACGGCCGGTGCCTGGCCCTTGACCTGGTTACGGTACTTGGCGCGGGCTTCGGCCAGCTTCACGGCTTCGCGCGCAATGTTGGTCTTGCGGATTTCCTGGCGTTCCTTCTTGCCGCGGTGCTGGGCGATGTTCTTGTTACCGATCTTGGCGGTCATGGGTTTCTCCTTCGATGGGGTGCTTTAAAAATGCCGTCGCAACAGTGCGGACGGCGTCGGATTCAAGAGCGGGGAGCGCCGGACTGGTCGTCCCCCTGCATCAGCAGGCTCCAGCCCAGCTGGCGGCGGATTTCTTCCGGCGTCGGCGGCGGCTGGGTGTCCCGGGCGCGCCGTTCGAGATACTCGCGCACCAGATGCTTGGGTGGATGACTCGTCATTGGCAAGGACATGGACATGGACAACCCTCCGCTGTCTCGGCATGCCCGCTGCCCCTACTGGGCGGTAGCGTCACGCGGAATTGGTGCCGATCCTCGAGGCGACCGGCTGACCTGTTGAGATAGTTGGTGCCTACGACATATCGCTGGCGCCTCACTCAACGGTTCCATCTTATGCGAAGCGGCTGTGAGCACACCGTTAGCTGCCGCACACTGGAGATCGGCTCGGGTTCCTGTCCTACAAGAGCAGGAATTTATCCATCGTTTTCACCGTTTTAATTCCAAGAATAAATTTCTCTATTTCACTTAAATGGAGGAAGAAATTAATTCCATTCTGGCGGTTGAGCATGGTCAAACGCATAGTTCTTACGCGCCCGGATAATAAAATTACTCAGCAATACAGAATCAAAACGGTGGTGATTTTCATCCCATCAATATCCGGGTTTTTTAATCAGATACATAAACTCCTTTCAATTCATCCACTCACGCAATTCCCCTCACACAAAGAAATCAATTCGACACTCCTACCCAGTTTTTCCAGAATCATGCCCAAATTTAAGCACGGCGTTATGAATCGGTTTTGCTCGCACATGGTTTCGCTGCCGCGCACGGCGAAAATCGCGCTGATGGTCACCGCAGATCTGATTGCTTTGCCCTTCTGTTTCCTGATCGCGATGCTGCTGCGCGGCGGCGACCTGAAACTGGCCTCGCATTTCGGCCCGGCCTCGTATGTGCTGGTGGCCGTCGTGACCATTGCCGCATTTTCGGTATCCGACCTGTACCGCGCCGTGATCCGCTTCATCGACCAGCGCCTGCTCGGCGTCACCGGCGCATCGCTCGCGGTCGCTATCCTGTGCGCCTGGATCGTCATGTTTGCGATCAACGAGGAAAGCTTTCCACGCAGTGCGCTGGCGATCTACTGGTTCATCGTGTTTTCCTACGTCGTGGCGTCGCGCATCGGCATGCGCAACTTCCTGCGCAACCATAACGCTGCCGGCCGCGGCAACGCCGAAGCGGTAGCCATCTACGGCGCCGGCGAGGCCGGCGCGCGCCTGGCCCAGGCCATGCGCGGCACCGAGGAGTACCGCCCGGTGTGCTTCTTCGACGACAAGCGCGCGCTCATCGAGCGCAACATCAACGGCCTGCGCGTCTTCCACACCGGGCGCCTGGCCGACATCGCCGCCGCCATGCGCATTCGCTCGATCGTGATCGCCCTGCCCTCGGTGTCGCCGGAACGCCTGCGCGACATCATGCAGCGCCTGTCGCTGTCCGGCGTCAGCACCCGCATCCTGAGCCGCCTGGTCGACCTGTCCGACGACAAGCTCACGCCGCGCGACAGCATCCGCGACCTCAAGTTCGAAGACCTGCTCGGACGCCTGCCGGTGCCGCCGCGGCTCGATTTGTTCGCCCGCTGCGTGCGCGGCAAGACGGTACTGGTCACCGGTGCCGGCGGCTCCATCGGCAGCGAGCTGTGCCGCCAGATCGTCACCCTGGTGCCGGCCCGCCTGCACCTGCTCGACCACTCCGAATTCGCGCTGTACACGATCCGCCAGGAACTCTCCACGCGCTTTCCGGACATCCCGATCGAGGCCCACCTCGGCTCGGTCTGCAACGCGGAACTGGTCGAGCGTATCCTGCGCGACGGCGCCGTCGACACCATCTACCATGCCGCCGCCTACAAGCATGTGCCGCTGGTGGAGGCCAACATCGTCGAAGGCCTGCGCAACAACGTGGTCGGCGCCCAGGTGATCGCCACCCAGGCCGCCAAGCACGGTGTCGAGACTTGTGTGCTGATCTCCAGCGACAAGGCGGTGCGCCCGACCAACGTGATGGGCGCCAGCAAGCGTATCGCCGAGCTGATCTTCCAGGCCGCGGCGGCGCGCCACGACGGCCCGACCAACTTCTCGATGGTCCGCTTCGGCAACGTGCTCGGCTCGTCCGGCTCGGTGATCCCGCTGTTCCAGCGCCAGATCGCGCGCGGCGGCCCGCTCACCATCACCCATCCCGACGTGTCGCGCTACTTCATGCTGATCCCCGAGGCGGCCCAGCTGGTCATCCAGGCCGGCGCCATGGCCAAGGGCGGCGACGTGTTCGTGCTCGACATGGGCGCGCCGGTCCGCATCGTCGACCTGGCGCGCACCCTGATCGCCCTGTCCGGCCTGACCGAAAAGACGCCGCAACATGCCGGCGGCGATATCGAGATCCGCTACGTCGGCCTGTTCCCCGGCGAAAAGCTGCACGAGGAGCTGCTGACCGACGGCGTGGTGTTCCCGAGCGAGCACCCGCGCATCATGCGCATGAAGGAAAACGCATTGCGCCCCGCCGTGCTCGACACCTTCATCAGCTGCCTGATGATGGCCTGCGAGACCCACGAGCGCACCATGATCGAATCGATGGTCAAGGCCATCGTCACCGAATACAACCCGCAGCCGCCCGCCACGGTCCCGGTGGCCGCCCCGGCGCCGCTGGCGGGATCGCAGCCGCAGCCGCAAGCGTCGCCGCCCGGCGCCCAGCTCGACGCCGAGCCGGCGCGGCTGGGCCTGATCAAGAAATTCGTGCCTTTCCGTATTTAGAGCAGTGCCCCGACCATCCACAGATTCGCGAGGAAACTCATGCGTGACGAAAGCAAACCGGCAATTCTCGAACAGCTCACCAGCAGGCTGCGTGACCGCACCGCCGTGATCGGCATCGTCGGCCTCGGCTACGTTGGCCTTCCCCTGACGCTGCGCTATGCAGAAGCCGGTTTCCGCGTACTCGGGATCGATATCGACGGCGCCAAGGTCGAGCGCCTGAACCGCGGCGAAAGCTACATCAAGCACATCGACGGCGCCGCCATCGCCAGTGCCCGCGAACACGGCTTCGAAGCCACCACCGACTTCACCCGCGCCGGCGAGCCGGATGCGCTGGTCATCTGCGTGCCGACCCCGCTCAACGCCTACCGCGAGCCGGATCTCTCGTTCGTGCTCGACACCGCCGATGCCCTGCTGCCCTTCATGCGTGCCGGCCAGGTGCTGTCGCTGGAAAGCACCACCTATCCCGGCACCACCGACGAGGAACTGAAACCGCGCCTGGAGTCGCGCGGCTTCACGGTCGGGCGCGACGTGTTCCTGGTGTTCTCGCCGGAGCGCGAAGACCCGGGCAATCCCGATTTCCATACCCGCACCATTCCCAAGGTCTGCGGCGGCGTCACGCCGGCCTGCCTCGAGGCCGGCCTCGCGCTGTACGGCCCGGCGATCGACCGCGTGGTGCCGGTCAGCTCGACCCGCGCCGCCGAACTGACCAAGCTGCTGGAAAACATCCACCGCGCCGTCAACATCGGCCTGGTCAACGAAATGAAGGTCATCGCCGACCGCATGGACATCGACATCCACGAAGTCATCCGCGCCGCCGCCACCAAGCCTTTCGGCTTCACGCCCTACTATCCGGGGCCGGGCCTGGGCGGCCACTGCATCCCGATCGACCCCTTCTACCTCACCTGGAAGGCGCGCGAATTCGGCCTGCACACCCGCTTCATCGAACTGGCCGGGGAAATCAACAGCGACATGCCGCACTGGGTGATCGGCAAGGTCACCGATGCCCTCAACCTGCGCGGCCGGTCGGTGATGGGCAGCCGCGTGCTGGTGCTGGGCATCGCCTATAAAAAGGATGTCGAGGACATGCGCGAGTCGCCCTCGGTCGAGCTGATGGAGATCCTGCGCGACAAGGGCGCGCTGGTCGACTACGCCGATCCGCACGTGCCGGTGTTCCCGCGCATGCGCGAGCATCGCTTCGACCTGAAAAGCGTCGAACTGGACGCGCCCACCATCGCGTCCTACGACGTGGTGCTGCTGGCCACCGCGCACAGCGCCTTCGACTATGACCTGATCCGCCAGTACGCCAAGCTGATCGTGGATACCCGCGGGGTCTACCTGACGCCGCTGCCGAACGTCGTGAAAGCCTGAGGAGCGGCCATGCGCAACTATCCCGCCCCCATCCTCGACCGCAAGATCCGCTTCGCGCTGGTCGGCTGCGGCCGCATCGCGAACAACCATTTCGATGCGCTGCGCCAGCACCATGACCGTGCCGAACTCGCCGGCGTGTGCGACGTCAACGCGCGCGCGCTCGACCGCGCCGTCGGCGCCACCGGCGCGCGCGGCTACGCCAGCCTCGACCAGATGCTGAAGGAATGCGACGCCGACGCCTTCATCGTCACCACGCCGTCCGGGCTGCACCCGGAACAGGCGATCCGCATCGCCCGGGCTGGGCGCCACGTGATCACCGAAAAGCCGATGGCCACGCGCTGGGAAGACGGCAAGCGCATGGTGGCGGCCGCCGACGCCGCCGGCATGCGCCTCTTCGTCGTCAAGCAGAACCGCCGCAACGCCACGCTGCAGCTGCTCAAGCACGCCGTCGAAAAGAAACGCTTCGGCCGTATCTACATGGTGAACCTGAACGTGTTCTGGACCCGGCCGCCGGAGTACTACCGCAGCGCGGCGTGGCGCGGCACGTGGGAATTCGACGGCGGCGCCTTCATGAACCAGGCCAGCCATTACGTCGACCTGCTGGACTGGATCGTCGGACCGATCGAAAGCCTGCAGGCCTACACGGCCACGCTGGCGCGCGACATCGAAGTCGAGGACACCGGCGTGATCAGCCTGCGCTGGCGCAACGGCGCGCTCGGTTCCATGAACGTGACGATGCTGACCTACCCGCAGAACATGGAAGGATCGATCACGGTGCTGGGCG
>JAKOOD010000238.1 GCA_022701635.1 Burkholderiaceae bacterium
GATGACCATAGCAAGTCGGTACCACCCCTTCCCATCCCGAACAGGACCGTGAAACGACTTTGCGCCGATGATAGTGCTGCAACCAGTGTGAAAGTAGGTTATCGTCAGGCTAATTAATAGCAGTAAGTAATGTAGTAATGCAAAACCCCACTCGGCAAGCCGAGCGGGGTTTTTTGCTTTTTAGGCCGTAAATTCTGAGATACATTGCGCCTACAATTTAATCAGTTGTTTTTACGTGAATTTTCACTAAACTGCCTTAGCAACTGAGCTTTTCTGTAGAGCAAAATTTTTTTGTCAGGTAGCATCCTGTTCTTTCTTATTTGAGCCTGCCATGACTGCCGACAGCGACACGCCTGCGCCGTCAAGCCGCGCAAAACCGCCTCGCCTTACCACGCTGATGGTGTCGTATGCCGGACTCACGGTCGCTGTCACGGTGATTCTGCTGTTGCTGCTGGTAGACCATTTCGCGGTCCGCCACGCCACCCAGGAAGCACAGCTGCGGCTGGAGCAGCTGTCCTGGCAGATGCGCGACTCGCTCAACCACACGCTCGACCAGACCGTCCGCGACGTGCGTTTACTATCGGCGCTGCCGAGCATTCTCCATATCGACAAAGCCTCGACGGCGCGCCGCGTCATTGAACAGTTGCAGAGCCAGTACCGGGACTACACCTGGATTGGGGTCGCAACGCCCGACGGCAAGGTGCGGGCAGCGACCGGCGGCTTGTTCGAAAACGGCGACGTCACGGTGCGCCCCTGGTTCCACAAAGGCCGGCAGGGCGTGGTGGCCGAGGATTACCACCCTGCCATACTGCTGGGCAAGCTCCTGCCGAAAGCGGCCGAACCTTGGCGCTTCGTCGACATCGCCGGCCCGGTCCACGACGAGAACGGCAAACTGCTCGGCGTATTGGCAATCCATCTCAGCTGGGACTGGGCCCGCAGCCTGGCACGCAAGCTCTTGACGCCTGCGCTGCGCGATTATGGCGTCGAGATCTTTGTCGTGCGCAGCGATGGCGTGGTCCTGCTCGGCCCCGCCGGCATGCTGGAAAAACAGATCGCCACCGACAGTCTGCGCCTGGCCCTGCAAGGCGAGACCGGGGCCATTGCCGAACGCTGGGCGGATGGCCAGACCTACATGACCGGCTACAGCCTGACCGGCCGCGGCGGCGATCCGGCCACCCTGCACTGGGCAATCCTGGTACGCCAGACCGAACGGGCGGCAATGGCTTCGGCCAACGCCTTCGAACGGCGTGTGTTCCTGTTCAGTATCGCCCTGGCCGTGATGCTGGCCGCCGCCATGGCCTGGCTGGCGCGCCGCCTGGTCGAGCCCCTGAATGTGCTGAGCCGCGAGATCGAAGACCTCGCTCATGCGCCGGCGACCGCGACGCCCGACTCGGTGCCGCGGGTCGACAGTTTCCACGAGGCGCGGGTACTGTCGGAAGCCTTGTCTCACCTGGTGCGCAGCGAGCGTGATCACCGTGAAGCGCTGGAGCGGATGAACGCGCAGCTGGAAGAAACGGTCGCGGAGCGCACCGCCGAGCTGCAGCAATTGCTGATGCGCGATGCGCTGACCGGTCTGCCCAACCGCCGTGCGCTGATGCAGACGCTGCCGCGGGTGATGGCACGCGCGGCACAGATGGCGCGTCCGTGCGCGGTGATATTCCTCGACATGGATGGTTTCAAGGCCATCAACGACACCCGCGGCCATGAGGAAGGCGACGCATTGCTGCGCCAGTTCGGCGCACGCATCCAGGCCAGCATCCGCGAGACCGACATGGCGGTGCGCCTGGCCGGCGACGAATTCGTGGTCATCCTGGAGATGGTGAACGACCTCGAGGAGGCCGAGCACAAGGCGCGCTATCTGTTGGCCCAGCTGGAGCGGCCATTTGCGCTGCAAGGCGGGAACGTGCGGGTCGGGGCCAGCATCGGCCTGGCCCTGCAGCGGCCGCACCAGGCGCAAGACCCGACCGGGTTGCTGAGCCGGGCCGACCAGGCGATGTACGAGGCCAAGCGCAATGGCAAGAACCGCGTCGCGGTGTGCGCGCTGGACCGCGCCAGCGCCGAGGTAGCGTAGGCGATCCCGGGAGGGATCGGACTCGGGATCGGATTCAGGCCGCGCTCAGACGCCCCACAGGATGTCGGCGCCCTGGTCGCGTGCCGCACGCAGCATTTCCAGCAGCGGATAAGCGCGCGTCGAGAAGCTCACCGCCTCGATCGCTTCGTGTTCGGCGTCCTCGTTGTCGCCGTGGTGGGCCTTGACGTCCTGTTCCATCTCGTCGGTGGCCTGGTGCTTGCGGCTTTCCTCGATTTCGCGCTCGAGCACGGTCACGGCCTGGGTCGCTTCCTGGGACGTGATGACGCCGCGTTCAGCCTCCGCATTCTTGTTGAGCAGGTCCAGAATACGCTTGGCGTGCTCCTGGTACATCATGACATTGGGGTAGGCTTTGGTTTTAAAGGTAATCAGCATAGTGTTCTCGTCAAACGATCAGTAACTAAACGATAACACGTCTCGCCGGCCGCCGTCGGTGCGCCGCCGCACCGGTCAGGCAGGTTGGCGCCGGAATAGCCAGGCCAGCGCGAGGGTCAGCAGTGCCAGTGCGAGGGCGGCGGCAGCCGCGGCCACCATCCAGTCGGCCGCCGCGCCCAGCAGCGACACCATGGTCCAGGCCAGCCCGCCCCACGACAGCGTCACGGCCAGTTCCAGCATCGAACACAGGAAGTTTTCCTTGCCGCGCGCCTTGAAATTGCTGCGCGGGGCCGGCCGTCCGACCCACAGCACGACCAGGCCCGCGCTCAGTACCGCGCCGGTGACGGTGAAGGCGATCATCAGTCCGGCCAGCGGTCCGTGCACGATCATCCACAACAGCGGCAGCGCCGCCACCAGCAGCGGCAGCATGGTGGCCGCGGCCAGCTTGGCCAGGCGGATCGTGCGCATGGCCGCGGGGGAGGACAGCAGCAGGTCGGGCGCATCCTCGGCCGAGATGGCGATCCAGGCCAGGGCGCCGGTCAGGGAGCTGCACAGCAGGGTCAGGCCGGCGGCGATCGCCGGCCCGGATGCATCGTTGTTACGCAGGATGAGGAACAGCAGCGGCACCAGGTACACGACCTGCAGCAGCACCTGCGAGATCAGGTGCGGATCGCGTGCGATCAGGCGCCATTCCTTGACCACGATGGTGTCGAACAGGCTGCGCCGGAAGCGGAAACGCACGCCGCCGGCCGCCCGTGGCGCCGCATGCCCGATGCCGGCCGCCTGCTGCAGGCCTTGCACGAAGAAGCGGTGGGTGCGCGCGATCGTCAGCAGGCAGGCGGCGGCGGCCAGCGCCACCAGTACCAGCAGCGGCAGGGCCTCGCCCAGCGCGGCCCGTCCGGGCAGCCACAGCGGGCTGTCCGGCGCCAGGATGCCGTTCTCGATCATGTGTTGGGCCGACTGCGCCAGCGCGCGGTCGTCGCCGCGGAAGATGAAGTTGAAGGATTGCGACAGCAAAAACAGCAGCGCGCCCGCGACCGCGGCCAGCACCTGCGCCAGCACGCGTGTGCGGCGCGCCCCGAACACGCGCACCAGCACCAGGGTCAGCAGCATGGCGGCGCAGGCAATCACGAGCGCGAGCGCGGCCACGGTCGGATAGATGGCGAGCCAGCCCGGCCGGCCCAGGAACAGCGCGACGTGGGCGAAGGGCGTGAACAGGAACAGGAACAGCGCGGCACTGCTGGCGGCCACGCCCAGCAGGCGCACCGAGAAGATGCTGCGCGAGGGCAGCGGCGAGGACAGTAGCAGGTCGAGGTCGCCGCGCTCGAACAGGGCCAGCGTGCACGCCTTGAGCGCGTTCGACAGCATGAAGGTCGACAGCACCAGCAGCACGGCCCCGGCCAGTATGCCCAGCAGCGCCGGATCGACCGGGTTCCTGCCGAGCATATCGAGCAGCGCAAAGGCGACAACGTGCATCACCGACCAGCCGACGATCCAGACGAGGATGCTGAGGATGCCGGGACGGCGCTTGCCGCCGCTGACGGCCGAGTTGTACCAGGCCAGGCGCAACTCATGGCCGAGCAGCCACAGCGTGCTTCCGGGCGCCGCCTTCACGCCTGCTCCGTCAACTGCAGGAACACGTCCTCGAGGCTGCCGCCCAGCGTGCGTTCGCGCAGCTCGGCCAGCGTGCCTTCGGCGATCAGGCGGCCCTGGCGGATGATGCCGATGCGTTGGGCCAGCTTCTCCGCCACGTCCAGGATATGGGTGGTGAGGATGACGGTGCCGCCGCCGGCCACGTGCGACAGCAGCAGGTCCTTGACCTGGCGCGCCGCCGCCGCATCCAACCCGGTCAGCGGCTCGTCGAGGATGAGCAGCTGCGGCTCGTGGATCAGGGCACCGGCCAGCGCCAGCTTCTGCTTCATCCCGCGTGAAAAGCCTTCGGTCACCTCGTGCGCGTGCTTCGACAGGTCGAGCCAGTCGAGCAGGTGGCGTCCGCGCGGCTCGGCCTCCTCGGGCCGCAGTCCCCACAGGCCGGCGACGAATTCCAGGTACTCGGGCGGTTTCAGCTTCCCGTACAGCATCGGGTCGTCGGGCAGGTAGGCCATGCGGCGCTTGGCTGCCGCCGGATCGCGCGCCAGGTCGATGCCGAGCACCTCGACCGAGCCGCTGTCCGGCGCCAGCAGGCCGGTGACCATGCGCAGGGTGGTGGTCTTGCCGGCGCCGTTCGGGCCGAGCAGGGCATACAGCTCGCCACGGCGCACGCTGAGGTCGAGGCCGTCGACGGCGGGACGGCCGAAATGCTTGCGCAGGGCGCGCAGTTCAAGGGCGGGGGTGTCTGCGGTCATGGATGCACCGGGCTCAAAGCAGGGTGAAGGAAGTGAGGAATTGCTCGATCTGTTCGGGCGGCACGGTCTTGTCGCGGCCGATCACGATCACCTGGTAGAAACGGGTGCCTTGCGCCTCGAAGCGGCCGACCAGGCGCATCGGCCCACCCTGGCCGGTACCGGTGGCGTCGACCTGGGTGGCGCCTGCCGCCGTGGGCGCCGTCTGCGCATGCGGCAGCGGCGCGCCGATATTGCGCAGCAGCGCCAGCTTCATCGACGCCAGCGCGGCCTGCGCGCGGCCGGCATCCGGCGCCTCGGCCGCGCCGACCGCGAAGGTGGCGCCCTCGACCTCGGCCGCGGTCATGGTCATGCTGACCTGCAGGCCGTCGAGGTCGATGGTGCGGGTGGCGCTGCTCGGCTTGGCCGGGAAGGTGACGCGGTAGCGCGCGTCCGGACTCGTGTAGTCGCGCCAGTTGTAGGTCGGGCTGCAGGCGGCCAGGGCACACACGAAAGCCAACGCATGGGCCGCGCGCGGCGGCAGGAGTCGGGTTGTCATGGTGCCATGGTAGCAGGGCTGGCGTGGCCGTGGCACGTGCACATATGCAAGACCCTATCTGAACTGGGAGTTGCATGTGGGCGCCCCAACCCGGTGCCGTATCATTCCGCCATGTATGCACGCAATCGGTCCGCGACACGATGAAATGTATCGGCTTACTGCTTCCCCCGGATTTTCAGGTCCTGCACCTGATGGCCGGCACCGTCTATGAGCTGGCGAACGGCCTCGCCGGCGAAGACTGTTATGCCGTGAGCCTGCTGTCGGAACACGGCGGCGTGGTTGCCAGTTCCTCGG
>JAKOOD010000280.1 GCA_022701635.1 Burkholderiaceae bacterium
ATGCCAGAAATAATACCGGCAAACATCGGCGCGCCCGATGCCAGCGCGATACCCAGGCACAGAGGCAGTGCCACGAGGAAAACGACAATGCCTGCTGGCACGTCATGTTTTAAGGTTGTTGCATTCATAAGAATCCTGGAGAAAAATGCAGATTGCCAAGTAATGGAGTGGTGGCGCCACATTACATGGGGGTGCCTGACACTCGCATTACACGAAAATTACAATTGCATTACACTCGGGATAATCTAAAGCGGACTACTTATGAATGCTTGGGATAACACAAATTAAAGATTGGTGCAGATTATAAATAAAAATCATAGCATATGCGCTTTTTGAATAAGTGATTTTTTTGAAATGGCATATGAGGGATTGGAAGAAGCGGGCTTGCAGTGCGTATCGATTTCAATAAAACAAGAATAGATATTATTGGTTTGAATGACGCGCTGAATAAGGCGTATGCCGCAGGACGACAGCCCAAGGGAGGCGGGCGACGGCGAGATTGTGGCCACGGCGTCTGTCAGGTAGAATAGCCGACTGCGTGTGTCGCCATAGTACAATGGATAGTACAAGGTCCTCCTAAGACTTAGATGCAGGTTCGATTCCTGCTGGCGACACCAGCCCCCGTCTTCTTCCTCCGCCTGTCCACCG
This sequence comes from Burkholderiaceae bacterium, assembly GCA_022701635.1. Lineage (GTDB taxonomy): Bacteria > Pseudomonadota > Gammaproteobacteria > Burkholderiales > Burkholderiaceae_D > Telluria > Telluria phyllosphaerae. The sequence goes on from JAKOOD010000280.1 coordinate 649, forward strand.
GCGCCTTCGCCGACGCTTTCCCGTTCCGGATGCCGCGCCAGTCGGTACAATGCGCGTTTCATTTACTGTTTCCGACCGCGTCCGCTGACGCCGCGGTCCCGCACACGATCATGGCTGTCATCTCTCTTAGTTCTGCACAATTGGCCTTCGGCCACGTCGCGCTGCTCGACCACGCTGACTTTTCCCTCGAGACCGGCGAACGCGTCGGCCTCATCGGCCGCAACGGTACCGGCAAGTCGTCGCTGCTGAAAGTCATCTCCGGCCGCTCCCGGCTCGACGATGGCCTGCTGGTGCAGCAGCAAGGCCTCAAGATCGCCTACGTCGAGCAGGAGCCGGCGTTCGATCCGGAGTCGACCGTGTTCGACGCGGTGGCCGGCGGCATGGGCGACCAGCAGGCGATGCTGACCGAGTACGACGCGCTCACCGGCCAGTTCGGCCAGGGCAACGACGACGCGCTGATGGAGCGCATGCACGAGCTGCAGGTCAAGCTCGACGCGACCGATGCCTGGAACCTCAACAACAAGGTCGAGACCACGCTCGGCCGCCTCGGCCTGAACGGCGACGCCCAGATGAAGACGCTGTCGGGCGGCATGCAGAAGCGCGTGGCGCTTGCCGTGGCGCTGGTGTCGGCACCCGATGTGCTGCTGCTGGACGAACCGACCAACCACCTGGACTTCCAGTCGATCCTGTGGCTCGAAGGCCTGCTGCGCGAATTCCGCGGCTCGGTGCTGTTCATCACCCACGACCGCCGCTTCCTGGACAACGTCACGACCCGCATCGTCGAGCTGGACCGCGGCAAGCTGCTGTCCTTCCCCGGCAATTTCACCAGGTACCAGGAACGCAAGGCCGAACTGCTGGCCAACGAGGAAGTCGAGAACGCCAAGTTCGACAAGGTGCTGGCCCAGGAAGAAGTCTGGATCCGCAAGGGCGTGCAGGCGCGCCGTACTCGCGACGAAGGCCGCGTGCGCCGCCTGGAGGCACTGCGGCTGCAACGCGCCGCACGACGCGACCAGCAGGGCCAGGTCAGGCTGGATGTCGGTACCGGCGAGCGCTCGGGCAAGATCGTGGCGGACCTGGAAAACGTGTCGAAGCGCTATGGCGACAAGGTCATCATCAGCGGCTTCACCGGCACCGTGCTGCGCGGCGACAAGGTCGGCCTGATCGGACCGAACGGCGCCGGCAAGACCACCCTGCTGAAGATCATCCTGGGCGAGGAAACCGCGGACGCCGGCACCGTCAAGCTCGGCACCAAGCTGAACGTGGCCTACTTCGACCAGATGCGCAGCCAGCTCAACGAGGAAGCGACGCTGGCCGACACCATTGCGCCCGGCAGCGACTGGGTCGAAGTCAACGGCCAGCGCAAGCACGTGATGAGCTACCTGGGCGACTTCCTGTTCGCGCCGGAGCGTGCCCGCTCGCCGGTGAAGTCGCTGTCCGGCGGCGAACGCAACCGCCTGCTGCTGGCGCGCCTGTTCGCCAAGCCGGCCAACTGCCTGGTGCTGGACGAGCCGACCAACGACCTCGACATCGAGACCCTGGAACTGCTGGAGGAATTGCTGACCGAGTATCCGGGCACCGTGTTCCTGGTCAGCCACGACCGTACCTTCCTCGACAACGTGGTGACCGAGGTGATCGTGTCCGAAGGGCAGGGCATGTGGCGCGAATACGTCGGCGGCTTCAGCGACTGGGAACGCGTGCGCGCCGCTGCGCCGGCCCAGTCCGCCGCGCAGCCGGCCAAGCCGGCCGCCGCCAAGGCCGCCGCGGCCGCCGAGCCGAGCGCACCTGTTGCAAAAAAGGTAAAGCTGAGTTACAAGGATCAGCGTGAACTGGATGAATTGCCCAAGCTGATCGCGAGCCTGGAAGACGAGCAGTCGGCGATCGCGGCCATGCTGAGCGGCCCCGACTTCTACAAGACCAATCCCGCCGACGCGCGCCGCATCAATGCACGCAACGCCGAGATCGAGGAATTGCTGCTCGAGGCGCTGGAGCGCTGGGAAATCCTGGAGGCGCGTGCCAAGGGCGAATGATCCGCCAACCTGTCCATCAATGAGGTGACATGACGCAGCATGACGACCGCTACGCCGCGCCCGCCGCGGCGGCCAGCCCCGCCCAGGCCACGGGCGCCGCGCCCATGCTCAACCGCGCGGCCTGGATACGCATCCTGCCGTTTGCGGCCTACATGCTGTTCCTCGTCGTTGCAGACGTGCTCGAGCGGCTGGGCATGGCGCCCGGGCCGCTGCGCTGGCTGTATCCGGTCAAGATCGGCGTGGTCGTCCTGCTGCTGGCGCTGTTCTGGCGCCAGTACCATGAACTGAAGCCATTGCGCCTGCGCCTGCCCGCGGCGCTGACCGCCGTCGTCACCGGCATCGTCGTGCTGGTGCTGTGGGTCAGCCTGAACGCCGGCTGGATGACCATCGGTGCGGCGCCCGGTTTCGATCCGCGCGATGCCGGCCGGATCGACTGGGTGCTGGTGGCGATCCGCATCGCCGGGGCGGCGCTGGTCGTGCCCGTGATGGAAGAATTGTTCTGGCGCTCTTTCCTGATGCGTTGGATCGTGCATCCCGACTTTGAGGCCGTTGAGACATCTCAACTTGGCCTCAAAAGCTTCGTCATCACCGTGCTGCTGTTCGGGTTCGAGCATAACCTTTGGCTGGCCGGTATCGTCGCCGGTGCAGCGTACAGCCTGCTGTACATGCGCCATCGCAACCTGTGGTCGCCGATCCTCGCGCATGCCGTCACCAATGGCTTGCTGGGGGGCTGGGTCCTCATCACCGGCAACTGGTCGTACTGGTAGGAACTTTCCCGGCAGCCCAGGCGTTCGGGACAGTTTCCATGGTCCCGCATCTTTACTTGAAGATGAGCCATCATGCCGAACCCACGCCGTCGTGCGCCGCATCGTTCGCTTGCTTTGTTGGCCTGCCTCGCCGCCGCCACCCCGGCGGTGGCCGGGCCCGGCGACGGCCTGCAACTGGTCGCCAGCCTGGCCTACGGCCATGACGACAACCTGCTGCGCGTACCCGACGGCAATCCGGGCTTCGACAACACGCGCCCGGATGCCTGGTGGACGCGGGAAGCCGGCCTGGTGTTCGACCGGACCTACGGCCGCCAGCGCATCGCCGCCGTGGCCCGGCTGTCCAAGAGCGACTTCGACCATTTCAGGCAGCTGAACTACGACGGCAAGGACCTGCAGGCCGACTGGCACTGGCAGCTCGGCAACCGCCTGCAGGGCAAGGCCGGCACGTCGTACCAGCAGGTGCTGGCGCCGTACACCGACTTCCTCAGCGCCGAGCGCAACCTGCGCAAGACCCGCAGCAGCTACGTCGACGGCGGCTGGCGCTTCCACGCCGCCTGGCAGGTGCGCGCCGGCTGGCGGCGCGACCGCTACGCGTACGACGCCGCCAGCCAGCGCTTCAACAACCGCACCGAGGAAACGCCCGAGCTCGAGCTCGACTACCTCGCGCGCAGCGACAGCACGGTCGGCCTGGTGGCGCGCCGCGTCAAGGGCCGCTATCCGTTCCTGCGCCCGGTCGGTCCATTCAACCTGAACAACGACTTTACCCAGGACGAACTGAAGGCGCGCGTGACATGGCATGCCAGCGGCGTCACGGCCGTCGAGGCGCTGGCCGGCCACACGCGGCGCAAGCAGCCGGCATTCGGCGAAGGCACGACCAGCGGGCTGACCGGCAAGGTCAAGGCGACCCTGCAGCCACACGGCAAGATGACATACACGGCCGCCGTCTGGCGCGACTTCGCACCGCTGGAAAGCACGATCGTCAGCTACACCCTGAACAAGGGCGTCAGCGCCGGCGCGCAATGGGATGCCACGGCCAAGATCCGGGTCAACGCCGACCTCGTCGCCGAGCGCCGCCACTACAATGCGCGCGGCAACGCCGTGCCGGGGATTCCCGGGGCGCAGTTGCATGATGCGCTGCGCGACTCGCTGCGCACCGCCGCCCTGCGCGCCACCTGGGCGCCGCGGCCGACCGTGCAGGTGTCGGCCGGCTACGCGCACCAGGCGCGCAGCGGCGCGGCCGCCCTCGGCACCGGCAGCTTCACGTCGAACAGCGTGACGCTGTCGGCCAGCGCCCAGTTCTGAGCGCTGCCTGCGCGGCGCACCGGATGCATCCATGGCCGTCAACGACATCCCTTTGATTTCATTCTTCCAGCGCGTCCTCGATCCGCTGATCGTGATGGGCACGCTCTACCTGGCGGCGCTGTGCTTGCGCGCGCCGTTCTCGGGCTACCTGCTGGTGCTGATGGTGCTGGCCTTTTTCATTGCGACGGCGGTGTACCGGCACATCGATCCCTACCGCACCTGGCGTGGCGGCCGCATGTGGGCCTATGCGCGCGACACCGTGTTCGGCTGGTGCGTGACGATCGCCGTGCTGTGGTTCCTCGGCTCGGCCAGCGGCCTGCGCTATTACTACGACGAACGCGTGCTGCTGGCCTGGGCCGTGGCCACGCCCGCCATCCTGCTGGCCGGGCCGGTCGCCGTGCGCATGCTGTACAGCCCGGCGCGCAGCAGGGAGGTGCGCTCGGTGGCGATCGTCGGCGCCAACCACGTCGGCATGAAGTTCGCCGCCGTCTGCGAGCGCCATCCGAACCTGTTCATGGCGGTGCGCGGCTTCTTCGACGACCGCACCGACGACCGCCACCCGCCGGCACTGCGCCACCCGATGCTGGGCAAGACGCGCGCGCTGGTGCCGTATGTGCGCGCGCACGGCATCAAGATGGTCTTCATCAGCCAGCCGCTGTCGGCCCAGCCGCGCATCCGCACGCTGATCGACGAACTGCAGGACACCACGGCCTCGATCTATTTTCTGCCCGACGTGTATATCTTCGATCTGGTGCAGGCGCGCTTCGACAACGTCGGCGGCATGCCGGTGATCGCGATCCGCGAAAGCCCCTTCATGGGCTTGGACAGCGCGGTCAAGCGCGCGTCCGACATCGTGCTGGCCAGCCTGTTCCTGCTGCTGCTGGCACCGCTGATGGCGGGCATCGCCATCGCCGTCCGGCTCGAATCGCCCGGACCGGCGATCTTCCGCCAGCGCCGCTACGGCCTGTACGGGGAAGAGATCATCGTCTACAAATTCCGCTCGATGACGGTGATGGAAAACGACCAGGCCGTGGTCCAGGCCCGCCGCCAGGATGGCCGCGTGACCCGCATCGGCCGCGTGCTGCGCCGCACCTCGCTGGACGAACTGCCGCAGTTCATCAATGTGCTGCAAGGGCGCATGAGCATCGTCGGGCCGCGCCCGCATGCGGTGGCGCACAACGAGCAGTACCGCAAGCTGATCAAGGGCTACATGCTGCGCCACAAGGTAAGGCCGGGCATCACCGGCTGGGCCCAGGTGAACGGCTTGCGTGGCGAAACCGCCACGCTCGACAAGATGGCGGCACGCATCCAGTACGACCTGGATTACCTGCGCAACTGGTCGGTGTGGCTGGACCTGTGGATCATCCTGCGCACGGTGAAAGTGGTGCTGGACCGTGAGAATGCATATTAGGATTTGTTCGCTATAAATTGATCGGAATTAGCGTCACTTAAAGCCGGCTTAAAGGCGGCGCCTCAATCGGATCGACGCTTGCGATGGCCGTTGGGCTGCGTAGAATTTTTGCTGAATTTGCAATTCTTTGGGCGTGGGTTTCCGCCCCCAATGTGGAGAGGCAAGCCATGAAGACGGCATTGATCACGGGCGTGACGGGACAGGACGGTTCCTACCTGGCCGAGCTGCTGCTCTCGAAAGGTTACGAAGTGCATGGGATCAAGCGGCGCGCCTCGCTGTTCAATACCGGGCGCATCGATCACATCTACCAGGACCCACACGCCGACAACCAGAATTTCTTCCTGCACTACGGCGACCTGTCCGACACCTCGAACCTCAACCGCATCCTGTGCCAGGTCGCGCCGGACGAAGTCTACAACCTGGGGGCGATGAGCCACGTGGCGGTCTCGTTCGACACCCCGGAATACACCGCCGACGTCGACGCCCTCGGCACGCTGCGCCTGCTGGAAGCGATCCGCTTCCTCGGCCTGGACGACAAGACCCGCTTCTACCAGGCCTCGACCTCGGAATTGTACGGCCTGGTGCGGGAAACGCCGCAGCGCGAGACCACGCCTTTCTATCCGCGCAGTCCGTACGCGGTGGCCAAGCTATATGCCTACTGGATCACCGTCAATTACCGCGAAGCCTATGGCATGTATGCCTGCAACGGCATCCTGTTCAACCACGAATCGCCGCGCCGGGGCGAGACCTTTGTCACGCGCAAGATCACGCGTGGCCTGGCCAACATCGCTCAGGGCCTGGAACCGATGCTCTATCTCGGCAACCTGAACGCGCTGCGCGACTGGGGCCATGCGCGCGACTACGTCGAAGCGCAGTGGCTGATGCTGCAGCAGGATGCGCCCGCCGATTACGTGATCGCCACCGGGCGCCAGCATGCGGTGCGCGAGTTCGTCGAGCATGCGGCGCGCGCACTCGGGGTCGAGCTCGCCTGGCAGGGCGAGGGCGTGCACGAGCGCGGCATCGCGGCGGCGGTAAGCGGCGTTAATGCACCCGGCATTGTGCCAGGCCAACCGATCGTCGCGGTCGATCCCCAATACTTTCGACCGACGGAGGTCGAAACGCTAGTGGGCGATCCGGGCAAGGCGCGCCGCCGTCTCGGCTGGGAACCGCGTACCAGCTTCGACGCGATGGTGCAGGAGATGGTGGCATGCGACCTCGGGACGGCGCGCCGCCACCGGCTGCTGGCCGCGCACGGTTACAACGTTGCAATTTCTCTGGAGTGAATCTCGATGACGCAAGCTCGCATCTATGTCGCCGGTCACCAGGGCCTGGTCGGCTCGGCCATCGTGCGCGCGTTGCACGCCGGCGGCCACACCAACATCGTCACGCGCAGCCACCGCGAACTGGAACTGACCGACCAGGCGCAGGTGCGCGACTTCTTCCGCGCCGAACGCATCGACCAGGTCTACCTGGCCGCGGCCCGGGTCGGCGGCATCCATGCCAACAACACGTATCCGGCTCAATTTATTTACGATAATCTGATGGTGCAGGCCAACGTCGTCCACGAAGCCTGGCGCAACGGCGTGCACAAGCTGCTGTTCCTCGGCTCATCGTGCATCTACCCGCGCCTGGCGCCGCAGCCGATCCCCGAGGAAGCGCTGATGCGCGGGGCGCTGGAACCGACCAACGAAGCCTACGCCATGGCCAAGATCGCCGGCATCAAGCTGTGCGAAAGCTACAACCGCCAGTACGGCACCGATTACCGCAGCGTGATGCCGACCAACCTGTACGGTCCCGGCGACAATTACCACCCCGAGAACAGCCACGTGATCCCGGCCCTGGTGCGGCGCTTCCACGAAGCCCGCGTGGGCGACGCGCCGGAAGTAGCGATCTGGGGCAGCGGCAAGCCGATGCGCGAATTCCTCTACGTCGACGACATGGCCGCGGCCGGCATCTTCGTGATGCAGCTCGACCACGCGCTGCATGCCGCCAGCACCGGGCCGATGCATTCGCACCTGAACGTCGGCACCGGCGAGGACGTCACCATCGCCGAGCTGGCGCGGCTGGTGGCCGCGGTGGTCGGCTACCGCGGCCGTATCCGCTTCGATACCAGCAAGCCCGACGGCACCCCGCGCAAGCTGCTCGACGTGTCGCGCCTGACGCGGCTGGGCTGGCAGGCCAGCACGCCGCTCGACGAAGGCTTGCGCCGCACCTATGGCGCCTTCCTGGCCTCTGGCGCCGGCGCCGACCGCCGCGCCGCGGCCTGAGCACGCGCATTCGATGGATAAATTCGATGGATAACCGAGCGGACGCCCATGATGAAGACATCTTTCCTTGCAAAGCTAATTCTTTCCTGCACCGTGCTGGCCGGCCTGGGCGCGTGCGGCGACAAGGCCGCCGACAGGAAGCCCGGCCAGGCGCTGGCCAGCGTGAATGGCGCGGAAGTCACGGTCCTGCAACTGAACGAAGAGCTGCAGCGCGCCAACGTCGCGGCCAACCAGCAAGACTCGGCCAGCAAGCAATTGCTGCAGGTCTTGATCGACCGCCAGTTGCTGCAGGACGCCGCGGCCAGGGACAACCTGGACCGCGATCCGAAGGTCATGCAGGCGGTCGACCGCGCGCGCGCCCTGATCGTCGCCCAGGCCTACCTGCAAAAACGCATCGGCAACGTGGCACGTCCGTCGCCGCAGGAGGTCGAAGCCTATTTCAACAAGAACCCGGATTTGTTTGCCGGCCGCAAGCAGTTCAGCATGAACGAACTGGTGATCGCCGCGGCCGACCTGACGCCCGAGGTGCGTGCCGCTGCCGATGGTGCCAAGTCGCTGGAGGAAGTCGCGGTGTGGCTGGATGCGCACAAGATCAAGTATGGCCGCACCCAGGTGACGCGCACCACCGCCGACGTGCCGCGCCAGCTGGCGGACAAGCTGCTCGGCATGCCGAAGGGCCAGCTGTTCGCGGTCAGGGAAGGGCCGCGCGCGCTATTCGTCGCCGTGACCGAGGTGAGGGAAGCGCCGGTATCGCTGCAGGTGGCGGCGCCGCAGATCGAACAGTTCTTGATGAAGCTTAAAAACCAGGAACTGGCCACCGAGGAATTGAAGCGCCTGCGCCATGGCGCCAGCATCGTGTACCTGAACAAGACCATGATGCCGGATGCGAAGCCGGGCGCACAGCCGGCGGGTGCGCAACCCGCGGCGGCACATGCGCCGGCCGCGACCGCCGCGGCCGCGGCATCGGCTTCGTCGCCGGCACCTGCACCGGCACCGGCCGACAGCGCCGCTGGCGCCGACAAGGCCGCGCTCGACCGCGGCGTTGCAGGCCTGAAGTGATTCGCTCGACATCGATGCACAAGAAGGAGGGAACATGAAACGGCTCATCAAGTGCATGATCGCGTGGCTGGCCGCGGCGAGCCTGGGGCTGGCGGCAGGCGGGGCGCAGGCCGCCGACGTGCTGCTCGGTCCGGGCGACGTGGTCAAGGCCACGGTCTATGGCAGCCCCGACCTGGCGGTCGAGACCCGGGTCTCGGAACGCGGCACGCTGACCTTCCCGCTGCTGGGCGAGGTGCAGGTCGGCAGCCTGAGCACGCAGCAGGCCGAGAAGAAGATCGGCGGCCTGCTGGAAAAAGGCGGCTACCTCAAGAAGGCGCAGGTGAATCTCCTGATCACCACGCTGGCCAGCCAGCAGGTGTCGGTGCTGGGCCAGGTCAACAAGCCCGGCCGCTACCCGGTCGACGGGCCGCGCAAGGTGCTCGACCTGCTGGCGCTGGCCGGCGGCATCGGTCCGGAAGGCGGCGACATGGTGACCCTGGTACGCAACCGCAACGGCCAGACCACGCGCGAGACGCTGGACGTGGTCGACATGGTGCGCAAGGGCGAACTCAACCGCGATTATGAAGTCGCCGGCGGCGACATCATCTTCGTCGAACGCGCGCCCAAGGCTTATATCACCGGCGAGGTGCAGCGTCCGGGACCGTTCCGCATCGAGCGGGCGATGACCGTGCAGCAGGCGGTCTCGACCGGCGGCGGACTGACCATCCGCGGCACCCAGCGCGGCCTGCAGATCGCGCGCCGCGACTCGTCCGGCGGCCAGCGCACGATCGAGGCCAAGGCCGACGACCTGGTCCAGATCGACGACGTCATCATCGTCCCAGAGAGCTGGTTCTAATGGTGGGGGTGGTGGGGTCTCGATAAACCTACTGCGCGGGCACATTTCCGTCCTGCGATGCTCGCCGTACCCAAGTACGGCTGCGCTTCTCGAACGGAACTGAGCCCTGCTCGCTACGGTTTCTCGAGGCCCCGAGACGCTAACTCTTTTCCGCTTTTTGACTTTTTGGTTTGTTTTGCCGGTAAGGTTAATCATGAGTCTCCATCAATTCCTGCTGATCCTGCTTGCGCGGAAAAAAATCATCCTGGCGACCCTGGTGACGACGGTCGCGCTGGCGCTCGGCGTCAGCCTGGTGCTGTCGAAAACCTACAAGGCGACGGCGTCGGTGCTGTTGAACTACAAGGGCGTCGACCCGCTGACCGGGCTGACCATGCCGGGGCAGCTGCTGCCGGGCTACATGGCGACCCAGATCGACATCATCAGCAGCAAGAACGTGGCGCTGCGCGTGGTCGATGCGCTGCGCCTGGCCAGCGTCCCGGCCGTCATCCAGCAGTTCCAGGAAGCCAACGAGGGCAGGGGATCGGTGCGCGACTGGCTGGCCGACCTGCTGCTGAGGAAGCTCGACATCGTGCCCTCGCGCGAATCGTCGGTGGTCGAGATCAGCTTCAAGGGCGCCGATCCGGCCTTTGCAGCCGCGGTCGCGAATGCCTTTGCCGACGAGTACCAGAAGATCACGGTCCAGCTCAAGACCGAGCCAGCCAAGAAGGCGTCCAGCTATTTCAACGAGCAGACGCGGCAGCTGCGCGACAACGTCGAAGCGGCCCAGGCGCGGCTCTCGAAGTACCAGCAGGAAAAAGGTATCGTCAGCCTCGACCCCAACCGCATCGACGTCGAACTGGCGCGCCTGAGCGACCTGTCGGCCCAGCTGGTGCAGGCCCAGGGCGCTGCCATGGAAGGCAATTCGCGCCAGGCGGCCGCGAATGCGTCGGCGCTCGGTTCGCCCGACGTCGCCAACAACGTGCTGGTCCAGACCATGCGCGCCAACGTGGCCATGGCCGAAGGCAAGTTCGCCGACACCAGCCAGCGCTACGGCAACAACCATCCGCAATACCTGGCCGCCAAGGCCGAGCTCGACAAGGTGCGCGGCGAGCTCGCCGCGGCCATGGGCACGGTGTCGCGCAGCGTCGGCGCCAACGCCCAGGTGCTGCGCCAGCGCGAAGCCGACCTGCGCGCGGCCTTGGCCGAGCAAAAGACCCGGGTGCTGGAACTCAACCGCGCGCGCGACGAGCTCGGCGTGCTGCTGAAAGACCTCGACAGCGCCCAGCGCGCCTTCGACGCCGCCTCCCAGCGTTTTTCCCAGACCCGCATCGAGGCCTTGTCCGAGCAGTCCGACATCTCGCTGCTGAACCCGGCCGTGGCGCCGCTCGAGCCGTCCAGTCCGCGCGTGCTGCTGAATACCCTGGTCGCGGTCCTGCTCGGCACCATCCTCGGCGTCGGCCTGGCCCTGCTGCTGGAGCTGCTGAACCGCCCGCTGCGCTCGAGCGGCGACCTCAAGGACATGCTGAGCATCCCGGTGCTCGGCACGGTCGAATGGCAGCCGGTGGCGGCCCGCACCGGCGGCATCCGCAGCCTGATGCGGCCGCGCCGCCTGCTACGCCTGAACTGATTGCCCGAGCCTGCGTCCACCGGGAGCGACCATGAATTCACCGATCCTCAACACCGTATCCGCCAACCTCGCCGCCGACCTCACGACCGACGGCGAAGCCTTCGATACCCGCATGGGCGCGCTGCTGCTCGACGCCGGCAAGCTGACGCCGGAAGACTGCGAGCGCGCACTGCGCATGCAGAGCGAAACCGGCATCCGCTTCGGCGAAGCGGCGGTGCGGCTCGGCCTGGTCGGGGAGGACGACATCCAGCAAGTGCTGGCGCGCCAGTTCGCCTATCCCTACCTGCAGAAAGGGCAGGCCGGCCTGTCGCCCAAGCTGGTCGCCGCCTACCAGCCGTTTTCGCCCCAGGTCGAAGCGCTGCGCGCGATCCGCAGCCAGCTGATGCTGCGCTGGTTCGCGCGCGGGCGGCGGGCGCTGGCCATCGTCGGCGTCGACCCGGACGACGGCGCCGCGCTGTTCGCGGCCAACCTCGCCATCGTGTTCTCGCAACTCGGCGAGCGGACCCTGCTGGTGGACGCCAATTTGCGCGCCCCGCGCCAGCAGGATGCGTTCGCGCTCAAGCCGCGCCAGGGCCTGTCGGACCTGCTGGCCGGACGCGCCGGCTTCGACGCGATCGCGCGCGTGCCCGCCTTTGCCGAACTGTCCGTGCTGGCGGCCGGGACGCTGCCGCCGAATCCGCAGGAACTGCTGGCGCGCGACGGTTTCCGCAACCTCCATGCCCAGCTCGAAAACCACTACGACGTGGTGCTGTACGACATGGCGCCGTTCCAGGTCGGGGTCGACGCCGTGGCCGTGGCCAGCCGTGCCGGCGGGGCGCTGCTGGTCACGCGCAAGCACCACACCCGGATCGCGCACATTGGCCGCGCCGCCGAGCAACTGCGCGACGCCGGCTGCGAAGTGCTCGGTTCGGTGGTGATGGAATTCTGATGGACACCCACGTGCGTCCGGGCGCGCACGCCGGACCGGCCCTCGAGCCAGGCCGCCAGGCCGCCGCGCCGCCGCTGCGCATCGCCGACCTCGGCCCCATGCTACGCGCCGCGCTGCCCGACTGGTGGCCGGTGCTGGCCGGCCTGGCGCTGCTGTTCGTGCCGACCTTCATCAGCCTGTTCAGCGGCGCCTGGATCAGCGAGGAGCAGGGCCACGGCCCGATCATCTTCGGCCTGGCGCTGTGGCTGGTCTACCGCAAATGGCCCGCCGTACTGGCCGTACCGGCACACGCCACCGCCGGTGGCAGCCGTAGCGGCTGGGCGGTGCTGGCGTTCGGCCTGGCGGCCTACCTGTTGGGGCGCTCGCAGCAGATCCTGATGCTCGAGATCGGCTCGATCATCCTGGTGACGGCGGCGGTGCTGCTGGTCAAGCAGGGCGCGGCGGCACTGCGCGTGCTCTGGTTCCCGTTCTTCTTCATGCTGTTCATGGTGCCGCTGCCGGCCGAATTCGTGGCCCTGGTCACGATGCCGATGAAGATGGCGGTGTCCTGGGTCACCGAGCACCTGCTGTTCGCCGCCGGTTACCCGATCAGCCGCGCCGGCGTGATCCTGCAGATCGGCCAGTACCAGCTGCTGGTGGCCGATGCCTGCGCCGGCCTGCAGACCCTGCTGACGCTGGAAGCGCTCGGCCTGTTCTACCTCAACCTGATGCGCCACCCTTCCGCCATCCGCAATATCGGGCTGGCGATCTTCATCGTGCCGATCTCGTTCTCGGCTAACGTGATCCGCGTGATCGTGCTGACCCTGATCACGTATGACTTCGGCGACGCGGCCGGGCAGGGCTTCCTGCACGGCTTCGCCGGCATGGTGCTGTTCGTCACGGCGCTGCTGCTGATCCTGGCGGTCGACAGCCTGCTGCAATGGAGCCTGCGGCGGCGGGCAGGCGCGGCGCCGCCGCGCACCCGGGAGGCCGCATGACGCCCAGCTTTCTCGCCAGCCTGGTGCTGGGCGCGGCGATGGCCGCCACTTCGGTGCTGACCCTGGCGCTGACGCCGACCCACAAGGTGGCCGCCAGCCGCGCGCAATTCACACTGGAACGGCTGGTGCCGGCACGCTTCGGCAACTGGCGCATCGACGACAGCGTGCTGCCCTTGCGTCCGGACCCAGGGCAGAAGGCCCAGCTCGACGCCCTGTACGACCAGACCCTGGCGCGCACCTACGTCAACGATGCCGGCCAGCGCGTGATGCTGTCGATCGCCTACGGCGGCGACCAGAGCAAGCAGCTGCAGCTGCACCTGCCCGAAGTCTGCTACGTGGCCCAGGGCTTCGCGATGCTGCAGGAACACGGCGGCCGGCTCGCGACCCGCTTCGGCACGGTGCCGGTGAAACGCCTGGTGGCACGCCAGAACGCGCGCAACGAACCGATCACGTACTGGGTGACGATCGGCGACCGGGCCGTGATGTCGGGCGTCGACCAGAAACTCCAGCGCCTGGCATACGGCTTGAGCGGCAGGATCCCGGACGGCATGCTGGTGCGCGTCTCGACGATCGGCCTTGACGCCGGCGCTGCCTGGGACGTGCAGGACCGCTTCGTCAACCAGCTGCTCGAGGCGTTGCCCGCGCGCGACCGTGTCCGCCTGCTGGGCGCGGCCGCCGGTGCCGGCGCAGCGGGTCGCGCGGGCACCACCGGCACCGCCGGGCCCGGCTGAGACGGCTGAGACGGCTGAACCGCCATGCAGAACGTCCTCCTGTATTTCTATACCGCGCTGCCCTTCGTCGCCGTGGCGCTGCTGTCGGTGCTGGCGGTCATCGGCATCGGCGTCGGCATGGTGCGGCCACGCTGCCTGGCTTATCCGTACCTGGGGGTGTTCTTCTGGGCCAATTCCACCAGCTACGGCTCGCTCTCGCTGCTGGTCTCGGCCGGCATCTACAGCCGCGGCTCGGGGCTGCTGTTCTTCCCGCTGCTGCTGTGGTGCATGCTGGGGGCGTGGCTGTGCGCGCGCGTCTCGGCCAGCTTCCGCGGCGAGCCGGCGCCACCCTGCAACCTGCGTCCCTGGTTCCTGGCGTGGACGCTGCTGCTGGGCGCCCACGTGGCAGTGGCCATGTTTGCCGGCATACCGCTGGCGCGCGCGCTGGCGCCCTCGGGCTTTTCCAACATCGTCTGGATGGCGCCGCTGGTGTCGCTGCTGCTGCTGTCCTTCCGCACGCCCGGGGCGGCGCTGGCGCTGTCGCGCTTCATCCTGCTGGCCGGACTCGGCCGCGCGCTGTTCGGCCTGGTGCGCTGGGCCGCGTTCGGAGGCGACCCCAACAACGTGTATGCGAACATGAATGCGGTCAAGATCAAGCTGACCTTTTTCGACATCAACGACAGCCTGCTGTGCACGCTTGCCTTTGCGATCGCCGCCGTCAACCTGTTCCAGGCCACGCGGGTCCGGCGCGCCACGATCTGGACCGCGCTCGACTGGGGCACGCTGGCCGCCGGCGCCGCCTGCATCGTGCTGTCCTACCGCCGCAGCGCCTGGATCGGCTTCGTGCTCGCCTGCATCGTGGTCATGCTGCGCATCCCGCCGCGGCGGCGCCTGCACATCGCACTCATGGGATTGCCGCTGCTGGCCCTCGGCGTGGCGGCGGCGGCATTCCGGCGCCTGGGCCAGACCAAGGGCGCCGGCGGCGGCCTGTCGAGCCTGTTCTACGACATGGCATCGCGCCGCTTCGGCGCCGAGAGCGAGCGCGTGCTCGAGCTGAAACTGGCGCTGGGCGATTTCATCTCGCACCTGTTCACCGGCATCGGCAGCTGGGGCCGCTACACCGGCTACCAGCACATTTCCTGGCAGACAGGCCAAGATGCCGGCCTGTTCCTGCACAGCGGGGTGCTGCATATCGCGCTCAAGGCCGGGCTGCCGGGCCTGGTCCTGCTGGGCGGCACGATCTGGGCCTTTTGCGCCTTCGTGCGCCCCGCGCTGCGGGTCCTGACCACGCTGGCGCCCGACCTGCTGGGCCTGGCCACGGCGGGTGCCGCCGGTCTTGCCTTCATGCTGCCCGACCTCCTGATCGGCACCCCGTTCCCGCAGACGCGCACCACCCAGATGCTGGCGCTGTGCCTGGCCTTGCCCTACGTGGCGATGACGGCCCGGCGCGCCGGGCAAGCCGTCCGGCCCGCCGGTCTACCGGCGCCTGCACACGCGCAGCCGCTCCCGCATCGCACCAGCCCGGCAGGCGTGCCGGTCCTCCATGCGCGCAGCCCATGAAACTCGACATCCTCCGCAACGCCGCCGCCAACTTGTGCGGCGCCCTGGTCCCGGCCATCGTGGCGCTGGCCACGGTGCCGCTGGTGGTGCGCCAGCTGGGCGACGCCGGCTACGGCGTGTATTCGCTGGTGACAGCCATCGTCGGCTATTTCGCCGTGATCGACATCAACGTCACCGCCGGCTCCATCAAATATATCGCCCAGTTCAACGCCAGCCGCGACCAGACGCGCATCGACGAGACCGTGTTCTTCGGCTTGTCCGTGTACGCGCTGCTGGGCCTGCTCGGGGGCCTGGCGCTGTTCGGCGGCGCCGGTTTTTTCGTGACCCGCCTGTTCGCCGTACCGGCCGCGCTGCAAGGGGAGGCGGTGGCGACGCTGCGGCTGGCCGCGCTCGGCTTCTTCCTCGGGCAGGTGCAGAGTTACCTGAACAGCATCCCGCAGGCGCTGATGCGCTACGACGTCAGCAGCCGCATCGAAATGCTGTTCGGCACCGGCGTGCCGCTGCTGACGGTGGGCGTGCTGCTGCTCGGCCACGGCCTGTTCGCAGTGATCCTGGTGCGGGTGCTGGCCAGCGCCGCCAACTGCCTGGTCCTGTGGCGCTGGATCCGGCGCTTGCTGCCGCGGCTGGCCTGGCGCCGTCCCGGTGCCGCGGTCCGGCGCGACCTGCTGCGCTTCTCCAGCTACGCTTTCCTCAGCCGTTTCGCGACGATGTCGTATGCCTATGCCGACAAGCTGATCATCGGCGCGCTGGTCGGCGTCACCGGGCTGGCCTATTTCACGGTGGCGTCGACGCTGGCCAACCGCGTGCTCGGCCTGACGTACCGCCTGTCCGGCGTGTTCTTCCCGGCCGCCAGCGCGCTGGCCGCGCTCGGCGAGATCGAGCACCTCAAGCGCTTGTACCTGAAGGCCAGCCGCTATGTCGTGTTCGTCAACGCCTCGGTGCTGGTGCTGGTCGCGGTGTTTGCCTATCCCATCCTGTATTACTGGATGGCGCCGCGCTTTGCCCGCGCCGGCCACGTGATCCTCGCCGTCATGGCGCTGTCGCAATTCATCGATTCGCTGACCAGCCTGCCGTCGCTGGTCAACGACGGCATGGGCCACCCGCGCTATTCCGGCCTGTTCGCCTTGGGCCGTGCGGCGTTCGGCTTGCTGGTCGTCTATCTTGGCGTGGCCGGCTGGGGGAGCGATGGCGCTGCCTGGGGGCATTTGCTGGCGTCCTGCCTGCTGACCTGCGCCTTCCTGGTGGCGGTGCATGGCAGGACGGTACCGGCGCACCTGGGCGAGCTGGTGCGTAGCGCCTACCTGCCGGGCATGGCCGGGGTGGTCCTGGTGGCGCTGGCGGCGCAGGCCGGCCAGCGCCTGGTCGCCGGCAGTCCCCACGATGCCGGACTGCTGGTGCTGCTGCTGGCACTGCTGACCTGCGCCCTGCTGCTGGCCTACGGCGGCCTGTTCGTCATCGACAGGGGCGACCGCGGGCGGGCCTGGGGGCGTGTCAAAGGATTATTG
>JAKOOD010000332.1 GCA_022701635.1 Burkholderiaceae bacterium
CGGCAGCCGCATCATCCAGGAACTGGAAAACACGCCGAAAGAGCAGGGGCCGGCGGCGGTGCAGGCTTTCGTGGCCGGTATCCGCAGCGCGCTCGACGCGCGCTGATGCGGCGCTAGCCAGGCGACACGCTGGCGCACGACAGGGCCGGTGCCGGAACCTCGCTGTTCCGGCGCCGGCTTTTTGTTTTATTTTTGGAAACTCTGGGGTAGAGTGACGGCGGTACCTACTTTGGCGCGCCATTCCCCCCATGAAAACACAAATCCTGCGCTTTTCCCCGCTGCAGTCGGCCAAGGTCATGGCCGTGCTGTCTTTCATGATGCTGGTTCCACCGCTCGCGCCCGCGGATGGCGCAGGGATGGCGCAGGTGTGAGTTCGACAGCCACCGCCCGCCCCAAACGCCTGACCTTCTGGGGCGCCGACGAACACGACGACAGCCTGGTGCGCGAAGTGATCGCCGGCCATAAGACCGTCACCGCCGACGTGGTCGCCGATTACTACGCCGGTTATGGCGAACTGGGCGACGGCGGCTATGCTGCCGGCGACCTGATCGAGGTGCTTGACGGCCAGCGCCGGCCGCGCTGCCTGATCCGCGCCACCCGGGTCGAGATCATCCGCTTCGGCCATATTCCCGAGGCCGTGTGGCGCGGCGAGGGCTTCGCCAGCGCGCGCGCATTCCAGGAAGTGCATGTGCGCTGCCTGCCGCAGTACACCCTGCACGGGGAGGTCGAACTGGTCGTGCTGCACTTCGAACTGGTCGAGGTGATCCAGCCCTGAAGGCGCGCAAGCCGCACCTGCACTGGGTTTCAAGCTTGCCGAACAGGCAATGGCTTACCCGCAAGAATTCGACAAGCGGAATCCGAACGGCTACACTACGCCCAAATTCAGCTATGCCGCAAAGGAGAACAATATGAGTTGGTTGGAAAAACTGCTGCCCCCACGGATCCAGCGCTCCGATGCCGCCAAAAAACAGACCATGCCCGAGGGCCTGTGGGTCAAGTGCCCGTCGTGCGAAGCCGTGCTGTACCGCACCGACCTCGAGTCGAACCTGCACGTCTGCCCCAAGTGCAGCCATCACATGCGCATCCGCGCCCGCGCGCGCCTCGACGCCCTGCTCGATGCAGGCGGCCGCTACGAGATCGGCCAGGACGCGCTGCCGGTCGACACCCTGAAGTTCAAGGATTCGAAGAAGTACCCGGACCGCCTGAAAGCCGCGATGGACGCCACCGGCGAGACCGATGCGCTGATCGTGCAGGGTGGTTCGATCATGAGCCTGCCGGTCGTGGTGGCCTGCTTCGAATTCGAATTCATGGCCGGTTCGATGGGGTCGGTGGTCGGCGAGCGCTTCGTGCGCGGCGCCCAGATTGCGCTGGAACAGAAGGTGCCCTTCATCTGCATCACCGCCACCGGTGGCGCGCGCATGCAGGAAGGCCTGCTGTCGCTGCTGCAGATGGCCAAGACCACGGCCATGCTGACCAAGCTGTCCGAGAAAAAACTGCCCTTCATCAGCGTGCTGACCGACCCGACCATGGGCGGCGTGTCGGCGTCGTTCGCCTTCATGGGCGACGTCGTGATCGCCGAACCGAGGGCGCTGATCGGCTTTGCCGGCCCGCGCGTGATCGAGAACACCGTGCGTGAAAAGCTGCCGGAAGGCTTCCAGCGCGCCGAGTTCCTGGTCCAGAAGGGCGCCGTCGATATGATCGTCGACCGCCGCAAGATGCGCGAGGAAATCGCGCGCCTGCTGGCCCTGCTGCAAAACCAGCCGGCCGACGTCATCGCCTGATATTGCCGTCGTCCCCGCGCAGGCGGGGACCCATGCTGAGCTTCCGAAACCAGTATCTCGGAAACGGTCGAGCTATTCCAGATAGAGCGAATGCTGTTCCTCAGCATGGGGGTAAATTGCCCAGTGGGCAATTTACCGTCTCCGCGGGGACGACGCTCACGCTTCACGCACGAACCATCATGCACAACCTCCCCACCACCTTGCCCGCCTGGCTGGCCCTGCTCGAGTCGCGCCACGCCGAAACCTACATCGACATGGGCCTGGACCGCGTACGCGCCGTCAAGGAACGCATGCAGCTGGCCTTCGACTGCCCCGTGATCATGGTCGCCGGCACCAACGGCAAGGGTTCGACCTGCGCCATGCTGGAAGCCGTGCTGCTGCAATCCGGCTACCGCGTCGGCCTGTACATCAAGCCGCACTTCCTCGACTTCAACGAGCGCGCCCGTATCAACGGCGACATGGCCACCAACGAAGCGCTGGTGGCGGCGTTCGACGTCGTCGAGGGGGCGCGGGGTGAGACCGACCTCACCTATTTCGAGTTCACCACGCTGGCGATCATGCACCTGATCTCGAAGGCCGGGGTCGACGTCGCGATCCTCGAAGTCGGCCTGGGCGGGCGCCTGGATGCGGTCAACGTGATCGACGCCGACGTCTCGATCGTCACCAGCATCGACATCGACCACAAGGATTACCTGGGCGACACGCGCGAGGAAATCGGCTTCGAGAAGGCCGGTATCTTCCGCGCCGGCAAGCCGGCGATCTGCAGCGACCCCGTGCCGCCGCAATCGCTGGTCGAGCACGCTAACAACATCGGCGCCGACCTGTGGCTGCTGGGGCGCGATTTCAATTACCAGGGCGACCAGCAGCAGTGGGCCTTTGCCGGCCGCAGCCAGCGCCGCAATTCGCTGGCCTATCCGGCCCTGCGCGGCGCCAACCAGCTGCTGAATGCGTCGGCTGCGCTGGCCGCGCTCGAAGCGCTGCGCATGCGGCTGCCGGTCGGCGCCCAGGAAGTGCGCGCCGGCCTGGCGATGGTCGAATTGCCGGGCCGTTTCCAGGTGCTGGCAGGGCGCCCGACCACGGTGCTGGACGTTGCCCACAACCCGCACGCGGCGGCGGCACTGGCCCAGAACCTGGGCAACATGGGCTTCCACCGCTACACCTACGCGGTGTTCGGCATCATGCAGGACAAGGATATCGAGGCCGTCATCGAGCACGTGGCGCCGCTGGTCGACCACTGGTGCCTGACCACGCTGCCGTCGCCGCGCACGGCCGACGTACAGGAACTCGCCGCGCTGGTCGAATCGAAGAAGCCGGGCGGCGCCAAGCCGGACGAATTTTCGGTGAAAACCTTCGCCGATCCGGCCGCGGCGTTCGCCGATGCAACTAGCCGTGCTGGTCAGGATGATAGAATAGTGGTCTTTGGTTCGTTCTATACCGTGGCCGGCGTCATGGCCGCCCGCAAATCCTCTCTTCACTGACCTGACTTCACGAAGCTGACATCGCATGGGCTTGTTCTCGTTCCTCGGTAAAAACAAGCAAGGCCGCGCAGCCGAAGACAGCGGCCGTTTCTACAGCAAGGACGACGACGCCGCGATCGGCGAGCGCGCCCGCGCCAAACGCGCCTCAAATGCCGGCGGCGGTGCCAGCCGCCGTCCCGGCAACGATCCGATGTTGCCCGAAAAGAAGCGCGCCCGCCGCCGCCTGGTCGGCGCCATCGCGCTGGCACTCGCGGCCGCGGTCGGCCTGCCGATGCTGCTCGATTCCGCACCCAAGCCGCTGGCCGGCGACATCGCGATCCAGATTCCTTCCAAGGACAAGGCGGCACCGCTGCCGGTGCCCGGGGAGCCGGCCGCCAGCAGTTCCGGCCCGGCCGACGAGCAGCCGGCAGCGCAGGGGGCGCCGCGCGTGGCGGTGAGCGAGAAGGCCGTGGCCGCCCGCGACAGCGTCGGCCAGGACGAGGAAATCATCGATGCGCCGCCGGCCGTCAAGCCGAAAGCGGAAGTCGCCAAGGCCAAGCCTGAGACCAAGGAGCCCAAGGAAGCCAAGCCGGACCCGCGCGTGGCCGAACGTGCCGAACGCGAGCGCGCCGAACGTGCGGACCGGGAGCGTGCCGACCGCCTCGCGCGCGCCGAGAAGGACCGCGCCGACAAGGCCGAGCGCCTGGCACGCGAGCGCGCCGACAGGGAGAAGGCCGAACGCACCGCGCGCCTCGATAAGCTGCGCGCCGACGAGCGGGAAAAGGCGCGCCAGAAGGCCGACGACAAGCCGGTCAAGCCGGTGCCGGCCCAGGCGCACAGCGACAGCCGCGCCGTCGCCATCCTGGAAGGCAAGCCCGCCGCCAAGGACAAGGACAAGGACCAGGACAAGGCAGTCGATGCCGGACCGAAGGTCACGCTGCAGGTGGCCGCCATGTCGAGCCAGGAAAAAGCCGCCGACCTGCAGGCACGCCTGCGCGGCGCCGGCATCAGCTCGCACACCGAGAAGTTCGGCGACCTGATCCGCGTGAAAGTCGGCCCGCTCAGCAAGGACGAGGCGGCCGGCGTGCGCGCCAAGCTGAACAAGCTGGGCCTGTGATCGCGATCCCGTACCGCCACGCATCGCTCCTCCGCACCATGAATGTTCAATATCCCGCCAGCGCGCCGTGACGATTTTCGACTACCTGGTCCTGTTCATCCTGGTTGCATCGGTCGTCATCAGCACGCTGCGCGGCCTGGTCAAGGAAATCCTGTCGCTGGTCGGTTGGGTTGCCGCCTTTGTCGTGGCGAATGCCTTCGGCGCCAAACTGGCACCCATGCTACCATCCGTGTTTCCGGGCGAGACAGTGAGACTGATCGTTGCCTTCATCGCATTATTTCTGGGTGTCCGCGTGCTGATGGGTTTGTTGTCGCTGGCGCTCGGCGCCTTGATCGACGCCACCGGCCTGACGCTCGCGGACCGCGGGCTCGGCGGTTTATTCGGACTCGGCCGCGGCATGGTCATCGTGCTGGCCGGGGTCATATTGTGCGGGATGACATCCATCCCCCAACAGGCTTTCTGGAAAGATGCGCTGCTGTCGCCGATGGCGGAAGCGGGAGCGCGGACCATCAAGCCTTTCTTGCCTGCTGCCCTGGCGCAGCATGTTCAGTTTTGATTTCTTCATTTAGCTGTCAGTTTTAGGAGCGCACCATGTGTGGCATCGTCGGCGTCGTCTCGCAAGCCCCCGTCAACCAGCTGTTGTATGACGCATTGCTGCTGTTGCAGCACCGCGGCCAGGATGCGGCAGGCATCGCAACCAATCACAGCAGCATGTTCTCGATGTACAAGGCCAACGGCCTCGTGCGCGACGTGTTCCGCACACGTAACATGCGTTCGCTGCAAGGCAATTCCGGCATCGGCCACTGCCGCTATCCGACCGCGGGTTCGTCCAGCGAAGAGGAAGCACAGCCGTTCTATGTCAATGCGCCGTTCGGCATCACGCTGGCGCACAACGGCAACCTGACCAACCAGGCCCACCTGAAGGACGAGTTGTTCCGCAACGACCGCCGCCACATCAACACCGACTCCGACTCCGAAGTGCTGCTCAACGTGCTGGCCCACGAAGTCCACCAGGCCGCCAACGGCTACTCGCTCGACCAGGAAGCCGTGTTCAAGGCGGTCGCCATGGTGCACAAGCGCGTGCGCGGCGCCTATGCCGTGATCGCCCAGATCGCCGGCCATGGCCTGCTGGCCTTCCGCGACCCGTTCGGCATCCGTCCGCTGTGCATCGGCGTCAACGAGACCGAGCACGGCCCGGAATACCTGGTCGCCAGCGAATCGGTGGCCCTGGAAGGCCTCGGTTTCCGCTTCATGCGCGACATCGCCCCGGGCGAAGCCGTCTGGATCGACCACGACAGCAACATGCATGCGCGCCAGTGCGCCCAGAACCCGTCGCTGAATCCGTGCGCCTTCGAATACGTGTACCTGGCACGCCCGGACTCGGTGATCGACGGCGCCTCGGTGTATGCCACCCGCCTGAAAATGGGTGAATACCTGGCCGACAAGATCCGCCAGGAGATCCCGGTTGAGGACATCGACGTCGTGATGCCGATCCCGGATTCCTCGCGCCCGGCCGCGATCCAGCTGGCGCTGAAGCTCGGCGTCGAATACCGCGAAGGCTTCATCAAGAACCGCTACATCGGCCGTACCTTCATCATGCCGGGGCAGGGCATGCGCAAGAAATCGGTGCGCCAGAAGCTGAACGCGATCGCCTCGGAATTCAAGGACAAGAACGTGCTGCTGGTCGACGACTCGATCGTGCGCGGCACCACCAGCCGCGAGATCGTGCAGATGGCGCGCGAAGCCGGTGCCCGCAAGGTGTTCTTCGCCTCGGCCGCGCCGCCGGTGCTGTACCCGAACGTGTACGGCATCGACATGCCGACCCGCGACGAGCTGATCGCCCACGGCCGCACGGTGGACGAGGTGTGCCGCGAGATCACCGCCGACCGCCTGGTCTACCAGGATATCGAGGCGCTGAAGAAATCGATCATGGACGTCAATCCGGCGCTGACCAGCGTCGAAGCCTCGTGCTTCGACGGCGTCTACATCACCGGCGACATCACGCCGGAGTACCTGGACCGGCTGGAGAACCACCGCCACAAGTCGTCCGGCAAGTCGTCGGACGACCTGGTGCGGACCCAGCTGAACCTGAATCCTGCGGTCGCGGCAGAATAAAGTAAGATCATCGGGCGCCGCAGGCGCCCGTTTTCATTTGCAAGCATCGAACCTTCAAGAACGACCATGAGCGACAAGACTCCCTACGGCTTCACCACCACCATCCTCCACAACGACCGCCGCAAGCCGATCGAACACAACTCGCTGCACAAGCCGATCCATACCTCGGTCGCCTTCGGCTACACCGATGCGCGCCAGCTGGCCTCGGTCTTCCAGGGCAAGGAGCCGGGTTTCCGCTACGGCCGCCAGGGCAACCCGACCGTGTCGGCGCTGGAAGACAAGATCACGCAGATGGAAGACGGCGTCGCCACCCTGTGCTTCGGCACCGGCATGGCGGCGATCGGCGCGCTGGCCCAGGCGCTGCTGAAGGATGGCGACCACGTGGTGTCGTCTTCCTTCCTGTTCGGTAACACCAACAGCCTGTGGAACACGGTGGCGGGGCAGGGCACCGCGCTGTCGTTCGTGGACGCCACCGACGTCGCCAACGTCGAAGCCGCACTCCAGGAAAATACCCGCCTGGTATTCGTCGAAACCATCGCCAACCCGCGTACCCAGGTGGCCGACCTGGCCCGGATTGGCGAACTGTGCCGCCAGCGCGGCATCCTGTACGTGGTCGACAACACCATGACCACGCCCTACCTGTTCCGTCCGAAGGCGGTGGGGGCCGGCCTGGTGGTGAATTCGCTGACCAAGTCGATCGGCGGCCACGGCATGGCGCTGGGCGGCGCGCTGACCGACACCGGCGTCTACGACTGGGGCGCCTTCCCGAACATCGCCCCCAATTTCCGCAAGCTGGCCCCACAGGCCCAGGGCATGGCCCAGCTGCGCGCCAAGTCGCTGCGCGACTTCGGCGCCTCGCTGGCGCCGGAAGCGGCGCACCACATCGCGGTCGGCGCCGAGACCCTGGCGCTGCGCATGGAGCGCACCTGCGGCAACGCGCTGGCGCTGGCGACCATGCTGGAAGCGGACGAGCGGGTCGCCGCCGTGCATTATCCGGGCCTGGCATCGCATCCGCAGCACGCGCTGACGCGCGCGCTGTTCCGCGCCTCGGGTTCGCTGTTCTCGTTCGAGCTGAAGGACGGGATCGACTGCTTCGATTACCTGAACCGCCTGCGCGTGGCGATCCCGGCCAGCAACCTGGGCGACACCCGCACGCTGGTGATTCCGGTGGCGCACACGATCTTCTTCGAGATGGGTGCGGAGCGCCGCGCCAGCATGGGCATCGCCGAGTCGCTGATCCGGGTGTCGGTGGGCATCGAGGACACCGATGACCTGTTGCGCGATTTCGGCGACGCCTTGAACGGCTGAACCGGTAAATTGCGGTAAATGCGCCCTGTGCCGCCGCGCTCTCCAGTTGAGCCGGCGGCGCACTGGCGTTATGATCGTGCATTGCTTTCCATTACGATCACGCCTGTCATGAAAACTCTCCTGTTTTGCGCTGCCTTGCTGTGCAGTACCGCCGTCATGGCGGACGAGCTGGCCGACGCAGACGCCCTGTTCGCCAAGAAAGCCTATCCGCAGGCGCTGCAGAAGTACACCAAGCTGGCGAATGCCGGCAACGTGATGGCCCAGCAGCACCTGGGCGAGATGTATTTCTATGGCGAGGCCGGCCTCGAGGACATGGACAAGGCCGCCGAATGGTTCCGCAAGGCCGCGGCCAAGGGCAATGCGGTGGCGATCGCCACGCTCGACCTGATGAAGCAGCGCGAGGCGCGCCGCGCCGACATCGATTACTGGATCGTCAAATACGATGGTGCGGACTTGCGCAGCGGCGACTACCGCTGTCCGGCGCCGCGCTTCCCGGCCATGTCCAAGGTCAACGACGACATCGACCGCTACAGCGCCAGGATGAAGGACTGGGAAACCTGCCACAACCGCTTCGTGAAATACCTGAACGCGTCGATGCCGCTGA
>JAKOOD010000347.1 GCA_022701635.1 Burkholderiaceae bacterium
TGGTAATTTATTGGGGGTAATGGACACCGGCGCTAGAAATGGCAGGCCTACAATGGCCTGCAGCCTATTTCTTCGCTGGTGGCCCATGCACCCGGATTTTCTCGATATCAAGCGGCCCAGGCTGCACATCGAAGGCCTTGTACCAGGCATCCAGGTTGCGCACGGTGGCGGTGCGGTACTGCGGCGGCGCGTGGCCATCGGTCAGGATGCCGCGGCGTTCGGCCGCTTCGCGTGCCTTGTTGCGCCAGCTCGATGCATAGCCGATGAAGAAGGCGCGGTCGCCCGCTTGGTCTCCCTGAGCGTTCGCGTTCTTGCCGCCGGCTGCGCGGTAGGCGTCGTAGGCGGCCGCCAGGCCGGCCAGGTCGGCCAGGTTTTCCGACAGCGTCAGCTGGCCATTCACGGCCAGGTCCGGGAAGGGTTTATAGGCGTTGTACTGGGCCACCAGCTTGCTTGATGCCGCCTTGAAGTGCTCCATGTCCTCCTCCGTCCACCAGTCGCGCAGGCGGCCCTGGGCGTCGAACTGCGCGCCCTGGTCGTCGAAGCTGTGGCTGATCTCGTGGCCGATGATGGCGCCGATCGCACCGTAGTTGGCGGCATCCGGCGCCTTGGGGTCGAAGAACGGCGGCTGCAGGATCGCGGCCGGGAAATTGAGCGCGTTCTGCAACGGCAGGTTGACGGCATTCACCAGTTGCGGCGGCATGGCCCACTCGGTGCGCTCGGGCTTGTGGTGCAGCTTGGCGATCTCTTCCTTGTAGTGGAACTGTTCGGCGCGCACGGCATTGCCGAAGGCATCGCCCGGCACCACCTTGAGGGCGGCATACGACTTCCACTTGTCCGGATAGCCGACGCCGACGTACAGCGTCTTGAGCTTTTCCTTGGCCTGGGCCCGGGTGGCCGGGGCCATCCAGTCAAGCTTGTCGACGCGCTTGCCGAAGGCGTCGACGATGTTCGCCACCATCTGCTGCAGCCTGGCCTTGTTCTCGGCCGGGAAGTACTTGGCCACGTACAGCTTGCCGACCGCCTCGTCCATCGCCTCGTTGGTGGCGCCCAGCGCGCGCTTCCAGCGCAGCGACTGCTGCGGGGTGCCGGTCAGGGCCTTGCCGTAGAAGTCGAAGCGGGCGTCGACCAGCGCCTTGGGCAGCACGCCCGCCATCTGGTTGATGCGGTGGAAGGCCAGGTAATCCTTCCAGGTCGCCAGGTCGATGCGCTCGACCAGCGCGGCGGTGCCCTTCATGGCCGACGGGTGCCAGACGATGAACTTGTCCTGGTCGCCCAGCTGGGCCGCCTTGAAGAAGGCGTTCCAGTCCAGGCCGGGGGCATTGGCCGTGAAGTCCTTCAGGGTCCAGGTGTTGTCGGCCTTGAGCACGTCGGCCGAGTCGGCGCGGCTGGCGTGGCCGTTGGCGATGTCGACCTCGAGCGCGAACACCTTGGCGGCGCGCGCTTCGGCGTCGCCGTCGGTTTTGCTGTAGCCGGCCAGTTTCAGCATCGTGGCGATGTGTTTCTGGTACTGCGTGCGCAGCCCGGCCATGCGCTCGCTGCTGTCCAGGTAGTAGGCGCGGTCGGGCATGCCCAGCCCGCCCTGCAGCAGGTAGGGCATGTTGCGCGCGGTGTCGTGCAGACCTTGCGCGACCCACAGGCCGAACACGTTCTCGGTGAAGAAATCGGTATTGTTCAGCGGGTCGACGTCGGCGCGCAGGCTGTCGCCGAGTGCGCGCACCAGGCCCGGCTTGTCCTTGATCGCGGCGATCCGGTCCAGCTGCGGCTTGAGCGGGGCCACGCCGCTGGCTTCGATCGCGCCTTCGTTCATGTAGGCGGCAAAGTAATCGCCGACCTTGCGCGCCTCGCTGTTGGCGCCCTTGTCCTTGGCGGCATCCTCGATCAGCTTGACGATGCGCTGGTTGGTCTCCTCGGCCAGGCTGGCCATCGCGCCCCAGCTGCTGCGGTCGGCCGGGATGTCGGTCTTGGACAGCCAGCCGCCGTTCGCCCACGCAAAGAAATCGTCGCCGGGACGCAGGGTGGCGTTCGCCGGCGCGGTCTCCATGGCGGCCCCCTTGTCGGCGGACGCATCCGGCTTGGCCGGCGCGGCAGCCTGGCCACCTGCGAAAGCGGCGGAGGCAAACGCGCCGCACAGGGCAAGGACGATGGCAGTGTGTCGGATCGGTGTCCAGCTGGTCTTCATGGGTTCCCCTAGTGACGGATTATCCGTGTAGTTTACTGCAATGTGCCGGCCGGGAGGCCTCCCGCAGCCATGCCACCGGAACGTGCGCCATGGCAGCCGGCTTGCGGTCACTATCCCTTGTCGAAATTTATTTTAAAATTTCTTTCGAAAACCCTAAAGTTCTCCAGTGCACTTCCGTTAAAGAGAGACAACCGGTGATCCGGCCGTATCCAGTCTCTTACAAGTGTGACAACATGACGTCGAACGAAGTCCTCGCAATGTACGAAAACATCGCTGCCATCACTGGCCGCATGGCGGTTGCCGCACGCGAGGGAGACTGGGATGGCCTGGCCCGGCTGGAAACGCAATGCGCGCTGCACTCGAGCGCTGCCCGCGCCGGCGTGCCGCGGCTGGAAGGCGACCAGCGCAAGCGCAAGATCGACCTGCTCAAGCAGATCATGGCCAACGACCGCATGGTGCGCGACGTTACCGAACCCTGGATGGGCCAGCTCGACCGCGCGATGCGCCCGGCGCACTGATCCATCCCCTGGCGGCCGGCATCGGCACGCCAGCGGCAGTACATCGAACCCCGCAGCGCCTGCGCGCCGGGGTTTTTTCATGTCCGCCGCAACCCTAGGCCGGCGCCTGGACCTGCAGGCCGCGGCCCGCCATGATGCCGTCGAGATTGCGCTCGACCCAGTCCACCACTTCCTGCAGCCGGGCGCTGATCTCCTCGCCCAGCGGGGTCAGGCGGTATTCGACACGCTGCGACGGGCCGGGAGACGCGACGCGCTGCACGAAGCCGTCCTGCTCGAGCCAATGCAGGGTCTGGATCAGCATCCGTTCGCTGATGCCGCCCACCTTGCGCCGCAGCTCGCCGAAGCGCTGGGCGCCGTCGCCCAGCGCCACCAGCAACAATACCCCCCAGCGGCTGCCCACGTGCTTGAGCACCTCGCGCGATGGGCAGTGCTCGGACATGACGTCGCCACGCATGGCATGATCGGACAGCGGCTCGTTCATCCCTCTCCTCGCTTTGCTGGTTGACGCCCGGCGTCGCGCAGCGCCGGACTGTTGGATCATTGTCGCGCAAACGCCGGTACGACGGCGGCACGCTGGGCAGGCATGCCAGCCCGGAAAAAGGCCGTAAAAAAACCCGCGCGGCGCGCGTCCGTGCGGGGTTTCTATAGACGGATGGCCTTGCCACCCCTCGGTATGGGGAGAGCGAACACCAGGCATCCCCTGGCGTCGCCTCTTGCCGGTTGCATCCGGCGTCTACGTGCGCACTGTTGGCCCGCAAACCGCTTCCGGGGTCAGGCGCTTCATCAGCGACCATCCGGTTCCCGCGCCACGCAATCGGTGGTGGCTGCGCCGGACCTGAGCCGTTTTTTCGTGATCGAAAAGATCACATGCGAACCAGTATAACTCAACATTTACATTTGTGTAGACAAGTTTGTGCGCGCCTATTCCATTGTCGGTTCGACTACTTTTGCGGGGGTGCCCGCGGCCGGTGAAGGCGCCTTGCCGCGGCTCGCAAGACGCGCCTTCAGCCTGCCGAGCAGACCGTCCGCGGCCGGGGTGGCGGCCCCTCGCGACCGGCGTTTCAGGAAGAAGGCAGCGGCGGCGCCGGCCGCCAGCAAGGCGATGCCGGCGCCGATCCAGCCCCAGGGGGCGCCGCCCTGTTCCGGCGGCGTCTTCGGCTTGTGCGGCACCAGCGGCTTGATCGAGCTGATCGGCTTGGGTCCGGCGGGCGGGGCCGGCTTGGGCTCGGGCGGCTTGGCTTCGGGCGGTGCGGTGTCCGGCTTGTGGCCGTCGGCTTGCTGTTCTTCGGCCTTCGGTTGGTCGGCCTGTGGCTCATCGGCTTTGTGGCTGTCGGCCTTCGGCGTCTCGGCCTTGTGTTCTTCTGCCTTGTGTTCTTCGGCCTTGTGTTCGCCGCTCTTGGCGGCTTCGGTGTTCGTCGCGTCGGCCTTGCGCGTTTCCGCGGCCCGCATGGCGGCCGGCGCTGCCGCAGGCGTCACGCCCAGTATTTTCTGCAGGCCCTTGACCTTGCTTTCCAGTGTGGCCAGCTGCTCGCGCAGGGCCGCGTTCTTTTCGCCGAGCGCGCTGCAGGCCTGGGCTTCGCCCCGCGTGCAGGCGGCGGGCTGGCCGGCCGCCTGCAGGGCAGCCGGCGCGGCCGGCTTGTGGATGGGCAGGGCCGGCAGCGGCTTGGGGCGCTCGGCCGGCGGCTGGGCCGCGGCCTTGGCAATGACGGGCGCGGACGGCGCGGCGGAAGGATCGGTGGCCGCCGGCGTGGCGGTTGGCGCGGCGGCCGAACGTGCAGCCGGCCGCAAGGC
Source organism: Burkholderiaceae bacterium (assembly GCA_022701635.1). Lineage (GTDB taxonomy): Bacteria > Pseudomonadota > Gammaproteobacteria > Burkholderiales > Burkholderiaceae_D > Telluria > Telluria phyllosphaerae. The sequence goes on from JAKOOD010000347.1 coordinate 4,489, forward strand.
GGGTACCGGTGCCGGTAGCGGTGCAGGACCACGTGCCTGCGCCGCTGCCGGCGCCAGGCTGGCCTGCATAGCCGCGGCTGCGGCTGCAGGCGCCGGCACAGGGACGGGCATGAGCACGGGTGCCGGCGGCGGCGCCGGGTTCGGGTCCGGCGTCAGCCACAGCGTTGCCAGGCGCACCGCGCGCTGGCCCTTGTCGGTCAGCTCCAGGTACAGGTGCAGGTGCTCGGCGTCGAGCGCGCGCAGCGAGGTCACGTGCAGGAACTGGCGGCCGTCGCGCCGCATCACCGTCAGGTTCAGGTTCGACAGCACCGGCGGCAGCGCGATGCCGGCGCCGCGGTAGACCTCGGGACTGGCCAGGCGCACCGCCACCGGCGCCGCCGGATCGTCGAGCATGACCAGTTCGATGTCGGCCACCAGCTGCTGGCCGATGTGGGACGACACCCTGGCGTCGCCCAGCTCGGCGGCACCGGCATCGCCCAGGACGGCGCCAGTCAATACAAGGATAAAAAGTAAACTGCGGGAGCGGCGGAGCATAGGGAGTGGAATTCGTAGCCTCAGCGTCGTTATCGGCCGTTGCGGTACACTCTTTAATAGAACAGTCACCAAAAGACAGGACCCAACATGGAAAACAGGATCGAGAAAGACAGCTTCGGCCCGATCGAAGTCCCGGCCGGCCAGTTGTGGGGTGCGCAGACCCAGCGCTCGCTGCACCATTTTCATATCTCGAGCGAGAAGATGGCCCCCGAGCTGGTGGCCGCGCTGGCCCAGGTCAAGCGCGCCGCGGCCGCGGTCAACCGCTCGCTCGGCAAGCTCCCCCAGGACAAGGCCGACGCCATCATCAAGGCCGCCGACGAAGTGCTGGACGGCCGCCATCCGGCCGAATTCCCGCTGTCGGTGTGGCAGACCGGGTCGGGCACCCAGAGCAACATGAACATGAACGAGGTGCTGGCCAACCGCGCCTCCGAACTGCTCGGCGGCGAACGCGGCGAGGCGCGCCTGCTGCACCCGAACGACCACGTCAACATGGGCCAGTCCTCGAACGACATGTTCCCGACCGCGATGCACGTCGCCGCCGCGCTGGCCGTGGCCAAGGACCTGCTGCCGGCGCTGGCCAGGCTGCGCGGCACGCTGGAGATCAAGTCGCGCGACTTCGCCGGCATCGTCAAGATCGGCCGTACCCACCTGCAGGACGCCACCCCGCTGACGCTGGGCCAGGAATTCTCGGGCTACGTCGCCCAGCTGGAGTTCGCCGAGCACGCGGTCAGGAACGCCCTGCCCGGCCTGCTGCTGCTGGCCGCCGGCGGCACCGCGGTCGGCACCGGCCTGAATGCGCATCCGGAATTCGCCAACCGCATCGCGGCCGAGATCTCGTCGCGCACCGGCCTGCAGTTCAAGTCGGCGCCCAACAAATTCATGGCGCTGGCCGGGCACGACGCCATGGTGCAGGCGCACGGCGCCTTCAAGACCCTGGCCACGGCGCTGATGAAGATCGCCAACGACGTGCGCTGGATGGCGTCCGGCCCGCGCTCCGGCCTGGGCGAGATCACCATTCCGGAAAACGAACCGGGCAGCTCGATCATGCCGGGCAAGGTCAATCCCACGCAGTGCGAAGCGATGACGATGCTGTGTTGCCAGGTGTTCGGCAACGACGTCGCGATCACGGTCGGCGGCTCGATGGGCAACTTCGAGCTGAACGTGTTCAAGCCGATGATCGCCCATAACTTCCTGCAGAGCGCACGCCTGCTGGCCGACGGCATGCGCTCGTTCGACGAACACTGCGCGGTCGGCATCGAGCCGGACCGCAAACGCATCGGCGAGCTGATGGAGCAGTCGCTGATGCTGGTGACCGCACTGGCCCCGCATATCGGGTATGATCGCGCCGCGCAAATCGCCAAGACCGCCCAGCACGAAGGCCTGACCCTGCGCCAGGCGGCGCTGCAATCGGGCTTCCTCGACGAGGCGCAGTTCGACCAGTGGATCGTGCCGATCGAGATGACCAGGCCGCATCCGGCCGATTAAGGCCACGTCAGTCCGAACGTCGTCCCTGCGCAGTCCGAACGTCGTCCCTGCGCAGGCAGGGACCCACGTTCTGCTGGCGCTGACAGTAGGCCTGCGACTTGCGGGGAAAAGCGCCAGTGGCGCTTTTTTCGCTTGCGCAGGGACGACGTATTGGAGGGCCTCGCTTTTCGACGATGCGACGCGGTTCAGAAAAGATGCGTTACGACCAACCTCAACAGTACGCCCTCATTTTTTTTTCGAGATTAAAATGCAAACAACTATTTTCGAATTGACATCGGAGTTCATCGAACTCAATCAGTTGCTGAAGCTCGTCGGCGTTGTCGACAGCGGCGGTGCAGGCAAGCACGTCGTCGCCAGCGGCGCGGTGTCAGTCGACGGCAAGAAGGAATTGCGCAAGACGGCCAAGATCCGGGCCGGCCAGACGGTAACGCTGGGCGATGTCCGGATCAACGTGAAGTAAGGAAAGGGAGCGTCAGCTGAACCCCGTGGGTTTGCCCGATGCACCTTCCCGGATCGCCCGGTGAGGCGCTCCCGGCCGTACAGGTTGCGTTTGCGCCCTGACAAACTTGAGCAATCTCCATTCTCTATATTGAAGACGTAACATTCGGCTAAAGGTGAGGAAGATGGATACCCCAGAATCGAGCTCCCCGACGCAGCAGCGGCTCATCGGCGACCTGCGTCTCGTTATCGAAAATGCGGAAGAACTGCTCAAGAATACCGACCATTACACCGGTGTCGTGTACCAGAATGCGCGGGCCAAACTGGCGTCGGCACTGTCGGCCGCCAACGAGGAACTGGCGCGCTTCGAGGAAGAAGAGCTGGCCCGCATGATGGAAGAAACGGCCGTGGCCAACGAACTGCACCACGACATGACCGGCGAAGCGCGTATCCTGCGTGCCTTTCAATATCACTGATGACGTGGTTGCCGCCCGGCGGCGGCACGAATACACGGCGCCTGCGGGCGCCGTGTTCACTTCCGCAGGCCGTTCAGGCCAGCCCCACCACGATCCCGGTCCTGCCGCCCTCCCCCAGCCAACGCTTCAGGTGGGCCGCCACGTCGAAGTCGGCATCCAGGTCGAAGGCCGCATCCAGCGCCGCGCCGAAGCTGCCGCCCGCCACCAGCCGGCCGAGCGCCGCGATTTCGGCGGCGCCACTGTCCCATACCTCGGCCTGCAAACGCGGACGCCACACCAGCGCGTGTCCGGGTCGTGCCAGCGCCTCGGGAAAGGCCGGCCCCTGCGGCTGGTGCGCCTGCCACAGCGCCGGCGTCGCCCACGCGGACCGATACAGCCGCAGTGATGGATGCAGCCGCGCGCGGCAGGCTTCGAAGGCATCCGGATCGAGGCCGGCCAGCACCCCGGAAGGATGCGGGAGCGGCGGCGCATCCGGCGCATAAAAGCTGTCGTGGACCAGCCATTCGAGGCGCGCCATGTCGGGCAGCCAGGGATAGGTAGCGGCAGGCGCGAAGCCCTCGAGGAAAGCGGCGAGTCCGGCGCCGAAGCGGTTCAGGTCCGGATCGTTCGAAGGTTGCGCGCGGCCGTAGACGAGCGCCAGCGCGTCGAAGAACTCGGCGCCGACCAGCTGGCGCAGCACCGGGTGGCTGGCGGCCAGTGCGCGGCGCCAGTTGGCGTGCAGGTTGCCGCGGTAGATGCCGAGGCCACGGCTGTCGCCTTTCAGACGGGACGCCAGCGCGCCATCCAGCCGGGCGTCGAACAGCGCGGCGCCGAAGGCTTGCTGCAGCTCGTCCGCATCGGGCCGCACCTCGCCGGCTGAATCTGAATCCGCATCTGCATCTGCATCTGCATCCGCATCGGCATCCGCATCGGCAGCGGGCACCCCGGTTGACACGATCACGGGCGGCGCTGCCGGCGCCGCCTCGACCGCGATGCGGCGCGCGGTCTGCGCCTCGTCCAGCAGCACGTCGAGCGCCGGCAGGTCGGTATCCCATTCGACCAGTGCCGGCACGGCGCCGAAGCGGGCCAGCGCCGCGCGGTACAGCATCCAGACGCCGGCGGCGACGCGGTCGCCGTGGTGATCGACCAGGCCATGGTCGGTCGCCAGGTGGCCGCCGAGATGGATTTCGCCGACGCTGCCCGGCGCCAGCGCGGCGAGCGCCGCCAGCGCATCCTCGCCGTGGTTGTGCTGGTTGACATACAGGTTGTTCACGTCGAGCAGCACGCCGCAGCCGGTGCGGCGCGCCAGCGCGGCCAGGAAGGCGGTCTCGCCCATGGTGTCGCCACGGAAGCGCACGTAGCTGGAGACGTTTTCGACCAGGATCGGCCGCCCCAGCGCATCCTGCACGCGGCCGATGCGCGCCGCCAGCAGGTCGAGTGCGGCGTGGTCCAGTTGCAGCGGCAGCAGATCGTTGAGCTGGCGTCCACGCAATGCGCCCCAACTCAGGTGCTCGGAGACCAGCGCCGGCTGCAACGCCCCCACCAGCGCGCGCACGCGTGCCAGGTGGTCATCGGAAAAGCCGTGCACCGAACCCAGGCCGAGGCCGACGCCGTGCAGGCTCAGCGGATAGTCATGGCGCAGCGTTTCCAGCACCTGCCAGTCGCGCCCGGACCGGGCCAGGTAGTTTTCGGTATGGACTTCGATCCAGCCCACGCTCGGCCGCCGTGCCAGGAATTCGCCGTAATGCGGCGCGCGCAGGCCGATGCCGACGCCGAGGGCCTTGCCTGGCACGGCCGTCTGCATGCCTACTTTCCTTGCTTGTCCTGCTTGGGCGGCGTCGCCTTGCCGCCGGCCTTTTCGCAGGT
>JAKOOD010000393.1 GCA_022701635.1 Burkholderiaceae bacterium
GGCACCACCTCGCTGCGGCAGGCGCAGGCCGCGATCGCCGATTACGCGCGTGCCAACCCGGGCCAGGGCTGGCTGCGCGGCCGCGGCTGGAACCAGGAAAACTGGAAGCTGGGGCGCTTCCCGACCGCGAAGGAACTCGACACCCTCGTCAGCAACCGCCCGGTGTGGTTCGAGCGCGTCGACGGCCACGCCGGCTGGGCCAACAGCCGCGCGCTGGCGCTGGCCGGCATCACCGATAAAACGCCGGACCCGGCCGGCGGCAGGATCGTCCGCGATGCCGATGGCCATGCCACCGGCGTGCTGGTCGACGCCGCCAAGGAATTGATGCTGAAGGTACTGCCACAGCCGACCGAGGCGGAAGGCCGCGCCATGCTCGAGAAGTCGCTGCAGAAGATGGCCAGCGTCGGTCTCACCAGCGCCCACGATGCCGGCATCACGGTAAGCCAGGACAAGCTGTACCGCAGCTTCGCCGACCAGGGCAAGCTCACCGCGCGCATCTACGCCATGATCGGCGGCACCGGTCCCGACTTCGACCAATTGGCCAGGAACGGCCCGCTGAACAGCTACGGCAAGGACATGTACTTCCTGCGCGCGGTGAAGCTGTATGCCGACGGCGCCCTGGGCAGCCGCGGCGCGGCGCTGCTGGCGCCGTACAGCGACGACCCGCACTCGCACGGCCTGCTGTTCCACTCGAACCAAGAGATCGACACCATGATCGGCAAGGCCATGCAGAAGGGCTACCAGGTCAACGTGCACGCGATCGGCGACGCCGGCAACCGCCAGATCCTCGACGCCTTCGCCAAGGAGATCAAGGCCAACCACACCGAAGCGCAGCGCAATCGCATCGAGCACGCCCAGATCGTCACGCTGGACGACATCCCGCGCTTCAAGACCATCGGTATCGTGCCCTCGATGCAGCCGACCCACGCGACCTCGGACAAGAACATGGCCGAGACCCGCGTCGGCCCCGAGCGCATCAAGGGCGCGTATGCCTGGCGTACCTTCCTGCAGCAGGGTTCGCGTATCGCCTGCGGCTCCGACTTCCCGGTCGAGGCGCCGAACCCGTTCTACGGCATCCACGCCGCCGTCACGCGCCAGGATGCGGGCGGCAACCCGATCGCCGGCTGGTATCCGGAGCAGGAGATGTCGCTGAAGGAGGCCTTCCGCTGCTTCACGCTGGACGCCGCCTGGGCCGGCCACCAGGAACAGAACCAGGGTTCGCTCGAAGTCGGCAAGTACGCCGATTTCATCGTGATCGACCGCGACCTGTTCAAAATGACGCCCTACGACATCCATAAAACCGGCGTGCTGGAAACCTGGGTCGCCGGCCGCCAGGTCTACCGCAAGTAAGCAGCCGGCGGCCTGCAAATATGGATTGACGGTGTTGTATAGACAACCTAGACTGCGCTGAACATTCCGAGGAGCCGCCATGCGCCAAGCCGCGCCGTTGCAGGACCCGCGTTTCGATTCGTCGCGTACGATCCAGGCCCCGCGCGGCAGCCAGCTGCATTGCAAGAGCTGGCTGACCGAAGCGGCGTATCGCATGTTGCAAAACAACCTCGATGCGGCCGTGGCGGAAAACCCGCAGCACCTGGTGGTCTACGGCGGCATTGGCCGCGCCGCGCGCGACTGGGCCTGCTACGACCAGATCCTGGCCTCGCTGCGCGCACTGGAAGACGACCAGACCCTGTTGATCCAGTCCGGCAAGCCGGTCGGCGTGTTCCAGACCCATCCCGACGCCCCGCGCGTCCTGATCGCCAATGCCAACCTGGTGCCGAAGTGGGCCACATGGGAACACTTCGACGAACTCGATCGCAAGGGCCTGTTCATGTACGGCCAGATGACGGCCGGCAGCTGGATCTACATCGGCACCCAGGGCATCGTGCAGGGCACCTACGAAACCTTTGCCGAAGCCGGGCGCCAGCATTTCGGCGGCGATATGGCAGGCAGGTGGATCCTGACGGCCGGCCTGGGCGGGATGGGCGGCGCCCAGCCGCTGGCGGCCAGCTTCGCCGGCGCGGTCTCGCTCACCGTCGAGTGCCGCCAGAGCAGCATCGATTTTCGTCTGCGCACCCGCTACCTCGACAAGCAGGCGCGCGACATCGACGAGGCGCTGGCCATGGTCGCCATGCACAAGGCGCGCCGCGAAGCCGTCTCCATCGGCCTGCTCGGCAACGCCGCCGAGGTGCTGCCGGAACTGGTGCGCCGCGCGCAGGCCGGCGGCCTGGTGCCGGACCTGGTCACCGACCAGACCTCGGCCCACGACCTGGTGCACGGCTACCTGCCGCTCGGCTGGACGCTCGCGCAGTGGCAGGCCGCCCAGCAGGACCCGGCCCGGCACGCCGCCCTGAAGCAGGCCGCGGCAGAGGCCTGCGCGACCCACGTGCGCGCCATCCTCGACTTCAAGGCGCTGGGCGCGCATGCGGTCGACTACGGCAACAACATCCGCCAGGTCGCGCTCGACCAGGGTGTGCGGGAAGCCTTTGATTTTCCCGGCTTCGTGCCGGCCTACATCCGCCCCCAGTTCTGCGAGGGCAGGGGGCCGTTCCGCTGGGTCGCGCTGTCCGGCGACCCCGAGGACATCCATAAAACCGACGCCAGGATCAAGGAACTCTTTCCGCAGCACGCGCGCGTGCACCGCTGGCTCGACATGGCGCGCGAACGCATCGCCTTCCAGGGCCTGCCGGCGCGCATCTGCTGGCTCGGCCTGGGCGAGCGCCACCTGGCCGGCCTCGCCTTCAACGAGATGGTGCGCACCGGCGAGCTGAAGGCGCCGGTCGTGATCGGGC